>JAIPFP010000117.1 GCA_021736575.1 Pirellula sp.
TTCTTTAACTTTTAACGATCAGAGAAATTTGGCCGACTGGGCAGACATTGCCGACCAGCAGCTTTCTATCCCTCCGACTTAGGAGGCTAGAAATGCGCTCCATCGGAGAAAAGAGCAGTTTTCAGGTTCCGAATCGTTTTCGCCAAAATTGCAGTGTTTTGGAAGTATTGTTCGGGCCAAATGCGGTTCATTCCTTTGTTTAAGCCTGTTTAACAGTCAGCCGAAGGCGCACTGTCCCCAACAGATTTGAACTACAATCGTCAAACCAGGCACTCGCACCCCCCATATTGGTGTTAATAAAATGGGTAAATAGACATGAATGCTTCGGGAATCTTTCTTGCATAGTAGTATCAAAGGTAGGAGCAGAAACACGGGGATTCGGCAAGCTGAGAACAGTTAATGGCGAAAGACAAGACAAAAAAACGATTTCGAAAGCTTGCGGTCGAATCGCTTGAGACTCGTCGTGTGATGGCGTCGTTGCCTTTTGGGGCAGAGGCAGACGACACCGCCGAATTCATGCTTGGACGCGTGGCTGTCACTCCCGTTTTCTTGGAAAGTGACGGAAGCGTCGACCCGAGTACCGAGAACTGGACGCAAAGTCAGATCACATCGGTGCTGAATAACATTCAATCGGGTTTGAATTGGTGGACAGATCTTTTGCGTACCAAGAGTTCCGTGCATACACTCGATTGGATCATCGACACCAAATACGCGATGACTCCGAAGTCGACTCCCTATGAGCCGATCTCGAGGCGTTCAAACGACTCGGACCTTTGGGTGGGCAAATTTCTATCCGACGTCGGATTTTCTTCAAGCAGCGTTTTGGATAACAATATCCGCTCGTTTAACAATTCCCAGCGTGAGAAGCTTGGCACGGACTGGTCCTTTACGATTTTCGTAGTGAACTCGGTCAACGATGGAGACGGAAGTTTTGCGCCTGGGGGTTCGTTTGGCCGCGCGTTTGCTTTCGCCGGAGGATTGTACGAAGTCGTTCCGTCGACGCGACCTGCTTCCACGTTTGCGCACGAAACCGGTCACATTTTTTGGGCTCGCGACGAGTACACGGGCGGCGGCAACTACTCGCAGCGAAGAGGATATTACAACTCTCAGAATACCAACGCGGTCGATCTGAATCCCAATCCCAATTTCCAGCAAGAAACGAGCATCATGTCCGCTGGTTCGGTCTTGCAGACTGCATACGACCGCCTGATCACGTCGGACGCGACGTTGGCTCAGATCGGATGGAGAGATTCCGATCGCGACGGTATCTTTGATGTTCTTGATGTCCCGCTCAAGCTTGAAGGGACGGGGCGATTCAATCAAGCGACAAACTCGTATCGGTTCGTTGGCAAAGCATCCGTTCAAACGTTGCCCAATCGCAATAGCTTTGGACTTCAAAACGACATTACGCTTAGCCGCATTGGAAAAATCGAATACCGAGTTGACAATGGTTTCTGGACGACACTATCGACCCCCAATGAATATGTTGTTAACCTTGATCTGAACATTCCTTTCACGGCGATACCTGGGCAAATTGAGATTCGTGCTTCCGACTCTCGCACAGGTATTACTAGCAACATTTTCAGCGGCTCGGTTGGTAACATACCCGATACCACAACCCAAACCGGTATTCAAGGATTTGCCTGGTCCGACGATGATCGGAATGGTAACTGGGACGCCGCGGAAGCTGGGCTTGTTGGGGCCACAATATCGATCGTTGACATCAGAAATCAACCGATCTCGATGCAAACCGTCATTGAGCCGGACAACTACGAATCAGGGCCGTTCTCGAACCCTGTGAGCGGCGTTCGATTGGATGTCGTTGGTGAGGATTCATTAGGGAACTTGGGGATATTCGAAGACGCGACTCCGTCAACGGGTACCAAGATATTTAAACCATTTTCGTTTTCAGCCAACAAGTATGTCGATGCATTTCGAGGGAACAAACAGCAACTACGTGTCCGTTTCGACAATCCAACGTCGTATGTTTCGATCGATGCTATCTCGGTCGGCGATAACGCGGACGTTCGACTAGAAGCTTTCGCTGCAGATGGTTCGTTGATTAAACGATTCGAACGAAAAGGTTTGCTCAATGGCCAAAAGATCACGCTGGAGGTCGGAACGGATAGCCCCGTGATCGCTTCCGTAATAGCTCGCGGGTTTGACGACTCGTTTGTCAAACTTGACAACTTGAGGTTTGGTCCGAAGACAATAGTCAAAACTGCAAGTGATGGCAGCTACGTTTTGCCTAACTTGCCATCCGGCACTTATCGGTTGTTGGTACAGCCCGAGGGACCAGGCTATCGCCCTACCAGCCCACTAAGTGGAGTGCAGTCGGTTGTTTTTGCTAGTGGCAACGTTACTTCTCACGTTGATTTTGGAGTGACTCGAGAGGCAAGTCCATGGCAGAATCCTCGCTTGAATGAAGACGTAAATGACTCAGGGGATGCCGACCCGCTCGATGTTCTCGTGCTTGTGAACGAGATAAACATCAACGGATCCAGGCCACTCGACAACTCGGGGTTGACCTCTCCTCCGTACTATGATGTGAACGGTGATCGCATGTTGTCACCGATCGACATCTTGCAACTTATCAATTACATCAACCGCCGACCCAACATAATGAATGGCGAAGGCGAAACGAAATCGAATGTCTTGGCTGTCGAGAGCACTTCCAAATCGCAGTCCCCGTTCCCTTCCTTCGTGGTGGATGCTCAAGCGCAGAATCCAACAACTTGGATCGTTAGCAACACGAATACTCGCGACCAGAGAACACAGATCGGTGCGGAGAAGTGCGGATGCCCAGCTTGCACTTCGTGTGCGCCAGCCGGAGTGTATAGCCCTTCGATCCGCGATATTGCAAACGCTCAGGAGCCTGCGAAGTACCGAGGCGTCACGCTGTTCAGCCAAGTGGACGAGAAACCAACCGAGTCGTTGGTCGATCTTGACAAGCTCTTAGCTTCGTGGGATTTCTAATCCCAGTGGCATTTTCAATCCCAGTGGGATATTTAATCCCAACTGCTGGATCGGCCTTGTTTCCGATCGCTCGTCATTTTCTTGTCATTGAGTCGGCGGCGTTGGGCGCCACGAGTGGGCTGCGTTGGTTTGCGGATGGTCGGTGGCTTTAATGCCTCGAGGATCAATTGCCTAAGTCTTTCGCGACATGCTTGTATGTTCCTGCCTTGTTCGCGATGAACTTGACTGGTTATTTGCAAAACTCCCGCCTCGGTTAGACGGGTTCCTGCGAGGACTCGCAGTCTTGCGTTTGCGCCTGGGTACAATAGAGTACTGTGGGCCAGATCCCAACAAAGGGTCGCTTTGGTATTCACTTTGTTGACGTTCTGTCCGCCCGGTCCTCCGCTTCGAGCAAAGAACAGATGCAACTCGTCGGCCGGTATGACCAAGTGATCATGTATGATTAAGTCTTCCATAACCTATAGAATATCCCGAAATGCGTACCTTTTCGACCTCAATTTTTGCGTTCGTTTCCTCCCTTTTTGTTCTCTGGGGGGCAGCCTGCCATTCGGACACTCTCGAACCGGCTGCGGTTCGCCAAGCCACAGAGGTTCGTTCGATTTGGACGAGAAAAGCGGGCAGCGATTGGCCGCGTATGCTTGGTCCAAATTACGATTCGCACAGTCCAGAGATAGGGATATTGAAAAGCTGGCCGAAAAAAGGGCTGAAAGTGATTTGGACCGCAGACGCGGGTGTCGGCTATGGAAATGGCGTCGCCTCCCAAGGTCGATGGTTTCAGTTCGATCGCTATGGCGACGTGGAACGGTTAAGCTGTCTCAACGCGGAAACAGGTGCATTCCTTTGGAAATGGGAGTCTCCTGTTCAGTATCGCGACCCGTACGGCTACAACAACGGGCCGCGTTGCAGTCCCATTGTCGATGGTAATTGTGTCTATGTCTTTGGAGTGACAGGGACGCTGGCTTGCGTCGCAGTCGACGATGGGCGATTGGTTTGGCGTCGCGATACCAATCAAGAGTTTAATGTCTCTCTCAATTTCTTCGGCGTTGGGGCATCGCCGCTTGTTTACGAAGACAACATTCTGGTCATGATCGGCGGAAGCCCGCAAGGCAAGGCCGGTGGCGACCCATCCAACGCCAAACCAGCCGGTTCAGCCATGGTTGCGTTCGATAAGAAGACTGGCAAAGAGGCCTATCGTGTTGGGGACTATCTCGCAAGTTACTCCGCACCTGTCGTACAAAAGATCGAGGGCAAAGACGTTTGCTTAGCTTTCGTACGTGAAGGATTGTTAACGTTTAACCCAGCCGACGGTTCCGACCCCGTTTTCTTCCCTTGGCGGTCGAGAACATTGGAGAGTGTCAATGCCGCGTCGCCGGTGGTTTGGAACGATCATATTTTGATTTCGGAATGCTACGAAATTGGGAGTGTTTTCCTAAAGTTGGGCGATCATAAACTGGAACCACGCTATCGCGATGGGCTTAATCGCAAGGATCAGGTGATGCGAACTCACTGGTCTACTCCGTTGCTCGATGGCAACACGCTCATTTCAAGCAGTGGTCGCAACGAACCCGACACGGATTTGCGTTGTCTCGCGCTGCAAGAAAACGCCGATGGCGCGGAGTCCGTGACTCCTCGTGTGGGATGGACGAGTCGAAACCGCGATCGAATGACAGGATTGATTGTAGACAAGCATGCGTTGATGCTTGGCGAATCCGGGGTTCTCCAATTGATCGCACTCGATCCAGAGAAACTAAATGTCGTTGCAGAGATGCAATTGGCCCATATCATGGATCCACGCGACGGAAGAGAGCTTGTTCAAACTCCGAGCTGGGCGCCACCGGTCCTGTCGCACGGCTTGCTGTATGTTCGAGGAGCGGACAAAGTCGTTTGTTTAGAGCTGATTCCGGAGTAAAAAGAAGAGAACACTCAGATCGCAGAGGCAACCGTTTTTCTGCGCACTCCGCGCACTCTGCGTTTCAATTAGCCGTTGGGCGATAGCCCCGGTTTTCCAATTGCACGACATTCGTCGAGAACCGGTGCTATCGCCCAACGGCTATCAGTTCGTTTCACTCGAAGACTCATGCCGATGTGCTTACTCGTCGCTTTATGCATCGGTCATTGCGTGTTGCGGAGACCAATCCACCGACCCGTGAACGATTACAAAGTCTTGAACACCCTTCCGCGAAGCAATGACGTTTTGAAACCAAGAGGATTGATACATTTGTTTTTACGATAGTCGAGTCGCAGCGCGACGGGCGCGTTGCGGAGGTCCACGGCGGTGCGGCTGAGCTCTATTGGGGTTTTTGAAGGGTTTCGATAAGGAAGAGGATTTCGGCGGCCATCGTGTAGTGCAAATCTGGTGCGTCGGCGAGGGTGTGGTCGCGGCTGCCGTCGACGATGGCTTGGAGGACGCGGATGATAGGTACAAGCCGAGCGGGACGATCGGGATTGGCGGCCAGTTCTTCGAGAAGGGACGCGGCGGCTGCCGTGTCGCCGGCGAGGAGAGGCTGGGTCATGGCAAGGCAGATGCGGCCTGGCCCGTCGTGGTTCTCGCCGCCGTCGCGACGGTAGGCGAGGTAGCAGGCGATGGCCTCGCCCTTCGCCTCTGAAGCGGCAGCGGGGTTGCCGGCGTCTGTCTCGATTTCGGCGAGGATGGCCCATGTTTTCCACGGCTGTGACACATGGCCGAAAAGAGCTTTACATTCGATGGCACGCAGGATTTCCTGCCTTGCATCGTCGAGGCGGCGGAGTCTCAGTAAAAGATCGGCGAGATTATCTCTTTGCAATCCTTCGCCAGCTTCGTCGCCCATCTCGATATATTTGTCGCAGGCTTGGCGGTAAAAAGTGACCGCTTCCTCCGGACGGTTTATGAAATCAGCGTAAAATATCCCGAGTGCCGCAAGCGTAGTTGCTTGCCCATAGACATTTCCGAGCCTTATCGAGATCGCGAGCGATTTTCGGAAGGCATCCTCTGAAGATTCCGGCTTGCCCATCTGCTGATATGCAGAGCCAATGGAATGCCACGTAGCGCCAACTGAACCAAGTTCGTTCAGCTTCGTAAAACGGTCAAGTGCTCCTTCGTAAGCTACTAGCGCCTCCGAATATTGCCCCAGTTGAAGAAAAACGTTGCCAAGATTTGCCGAATCCACTGCAACGCCTCTTGCGTTTGCAATTTCCTTATTTTGACGGATTGCTTCTCGAAACGAAGTAATTGCGTCGTCGAACCGGCCTAAATGTCTAAAGCATTTTGCTCGCTCGGATATGCAGGTGGGAACCATATTTCTCGCCGCGTCCACGAGCCTTACTTTGGTGAGGTATGTGAAGTTTCGTTGTGCTTCTTCAAGTAATGGTAACGCCTTATCGGAGTTGCCTGTCTTAATCCACAAGCGGGCTAAGAGGAAACCTGCGGCCGCCAGATCAAAATAGGCTTCTATATAGGCCTCTTTACCTACCAATTGCGCGCGCTTGTAGAGCTGCTGTGCCCCGGCCAGCGCTTCCCGCAACTGCCCGCGCCCGAGTTGCTGCTGGATTAAGTTCTGTGCCGCTGAGAATCGCGCGTGATTCCATGCGTCGCTGAGAGTTGACAGTGCGCTATCGCGTGCCCGCCCCAAACGCTCCACCAACCGAGGCTTGCCGATCCATTGCAGCACAACATATAGACAGCCGACGAGGTCGATGGTCGCTTCAGCATCCAGGTCGCGTTGCAGAAGGTCGAGCAAAACAAACAGGTTTTGCAAATCAAGTATTGTCAACGTTGCCGCGATTTCAGTATTCTCTCCGTGCTGGCGCGCGAGGAACTCGGCATACAATCGCATCGTCCCGACCCAGCGGGCCGTAAGTGACTCGCGTTCAGTTCTTTCCATCAGACCGCGCAGGTAGTGCCAGGAAGCTAGGTGCCATGCACCTAGCTTGCTTATATTTGTTGCTGCAACGTTCTCTGGTTGATTCGCATAAGGACCAACGGGATCGCGTTTCTCGTCGATCTTTAATGGAGACAGGAATGAATCAACCGTGGTCTCGCTACTTGGTTTTGATGCCGCTTCTTCCTTCAAAGACTAAATCCTGCGTTGCACTGATGTGAATTGGCTTTTCTCAAGAGTCTCCGCCTTAGCTACGCGGATTACTTTGATCGGTACTCTTAGGGCCAGAGTTAAAACACGAACATTGCGACTTTTTCACAAAAACGGCAATTGAAAGCATTGCAGAATCCATTTATACTTTGCTTTACGTGAAATACACGTATGTGATGCTCTTCGCCCTTACGGCCAACTCAGAACATGCGAACGCGTGAAAAAAAATAACAAGCAAGTCATGCTGATCAATTTTTCCGTCGAAAACTTCCGATCGATCGGGAGCGAACAGACTCTTAACCTCGTTGCCTCCAAGAGCCAGAAAGGTCATGAGGACCATTGCGTCGAGATCCCGAGCACCGACGAGCGTGCGCTTCGGACGGCTGTGATTTACGGTGCCAACGCGGCCGGAAAATCGAACCTTGTTCGAGCGATGGGATTTGCACAAGACCTCATCGTTGAAGGTTCAGGGCCAGCGAAGCGGATTGCTCTCCAGCAGTTTCGATTCACGAACGAGCCAGCACGCCCGTCTTCGTTTGAGTTTCGTTTCATGCTTGGCAATCGAATCTATGTTTATGGTTTCGATATCACCAAGGACGAAGTGACCGAAGAGTGGCTTGAAGCTACTAACGACAAGGGACGTGAGGCGGAAGTCTTTCACCGAAAGGGTAAGGAGATTTCGTTCGGGGATCTCAAGCGATTTGAACAAACAACCACTGCTTCCATCGAAGCACTCAAGGCGTTGGAAACCCTTGGCGTACGCCCAAACCAGCTTCTACTAAACAAAATCGTCGATCTCGATGAGGAACGTCGTGGTGAGCTACTCAATAGCGTTGTTTTTTGGTTTTCCGAATGCTTGTCTATCATTCCGCCTGAGGCCAGCTTCGGTCCGATCCTTGAGTATCTGGACAATAACAAAGGCTTTCGCGTTTTTGCAGGCGAATTTCTCTCCAGTATTGGCACTGGAATTGGTGATCTAACCGTCGAGAAGAACAAGATCAACGCAGATAGGCTTCCTAAACAACTAGTCGAAAGCTTGCAGTCCCTACGGGATAATGATGCGTCGCCGATTGTTGTTGGCTCAGGAATGAGTCTTTATTTGGACCCCGATGATCCGACCACGGTGATTCGCAGGAACCTTGCCTCCAAACACTCCATCGATGGAAACGATTTCTCGCTTTCTTTCGACGAAGAGTCGGATGGAACGCAACGGTTTCTTCATCTCCTTCCGGCACTTTATCACCTTAAAACTCGCTGCAAGGTTTTTGTTATTGATGAACTAGATCGCAGTTTGCATCCGCTGCTTGCCCATGCGTTGCTGAAATTCTTCGTGGACTCTTGTCCTGGCGCATGTCAGCAGTTGATCGTAACTACCCACGAAACGCATTTGCTAGACCAGGATCTACTTCGACGGGACGAGATTTGGTTCGCTGAAAAAGATGCAAAACAACAAACGCATCTTTACTCGCTGACCGAACTGAAAGTTCGCAATGACTTACGGATCGAGAAGAGCTATCTGCAAGGACGTTTTGGGGCCATTCCTTTTGTAGGTGGCATGGAAAAACTCATGCAGTTAATCGAATGCCCTCTAGAGACGAGCGATGCGTAAGAAGCGGCCGATTCAGCGAATCGAAAATCGGACACGCGATGCGTCGCTCGTGGTAATTGCCTCGGAAGATCGTTTTGCGGTGAAGCAATATTTTGAACTTTTTCAATCCACCCGGATTCAGTTTCATGTTTTGGAAACGGACCACGGCCAATCGTCGCCGCAGCATGTCATGGCGAGACTGGAGGAATACCTCGATGTATATAGTATCGGTGAGGGAGACCAATTTTGGCTTGTCTGCGACACAGACCATTGGATTGAAAGCAATCACATTCAGAATTTGGTCGAGGTCGTCAAGCGTTGCAAACAAAAAGGCATTGCCGTTGCGTTGTCCAATCCTTGTTTTGATCTTTGGTTGCTGCTGCACTTCGCTGACTTCCCACCTGCGACGTCTTTAACCAGTTCGCGAATTGGCGATCTGATTCGAGGGAAGGTCGCCAACTTCAGTAAAACCAAGGTTTACAATCTACCGTTTTCGGAATCCGGCGTTCGAGACGCAATCGAACGATCTCGAAACAACTTCGTCGAATCCGATATCATCCCAGGCAAACCACAAACAGCGATACACCTAATCATTGAAGAATTGGTTAAAAAGGAGATCATAGGGATGCGAGCCACTCATGCCAAAAACTCTCATCCTGCTTCGAAGCTGTTGGGATAGATTGCTGTTCGTTATCCGCAAAAAAGTCCAATGCCAAATCTCGGAGCCAAGTTCAGTTTGTCTTACATAACAGGCGAACTTGGGGACACCACACTTTGAGCGTACCATCGTAGAGCTGGCCGAACCGAACGCTGAACCGAAGTTGCCAAACATTGTGGACATTGGAACTGGTCGCTCGATTCGGGCTGCTGGATGGGATAGACTAGCCAAACAAAGGCAAGCCACTTCCAAAACAATTGGCGGCAGCTTAACAGGCTTTACCGATACGCGACCGTGGCAAAACTGAAACCGACTGAATTCGAACGAGCACCCTCACGCATCTTTCCTTTTTTGCTAGCAGGTTGCCATTCCGTACAATAGATAGCTACGACCAGACTTGTCGCATCCAATCATCTATTTGCAGATTTGGTATTCGCTCAAAATCCACCGTGTTTTGCGTCAGCAAGATCATTTGGTTTGCGATCGCGATGGCGGCAATTCGCAAATCCATCGTGCCAACCTGCCCGAGCTTTTGACGAACCAAATCGTCAAATATATCTGCCGCCTTTTCATCAAAGGGCAACAACTGCATGCGTCCGAAATCCTGAAGGATTTGCTCGAACTTTGAATAGGCTTTTACTAACGAGGGCGAGTTTTTCGCCCGCGCCAAATACTTGTTCCATCCGACTATCTCTTCATGGAACGAAACAATGCTTACGAAGACATCCAAATCGTTTGCCCGCTTTAGCCGCGTTCTCAACAAATCATACTCGGCACCGTTCGCATACTGCCAGCAAGTCACGTGATTGGTGTCTAAGAGAAACATCGAAACTAATCCCGTGGTTTCTCTGCGTCTCGAGCTTCTTTTCCAAGTTTTACGATTTCCAAAAAATCAGGATCGTGTTGGAAAGACCCTTCAATCTTCTTCAGCCAACCTTGCTTGGAGGACCGATCCTCCGCTTTTGCTTTCAGCTCCTCGATTTCCTTCTCGACCTTCGCAAGTCTTTCTTCAACGCTAGCCATGCTATTCTCCTTATTAAATCCGATTGGCTCGTTCGCTGTCATTGTAACTACCTTGGCTTCAATTGGGAAAGATCGATCCGATGCCGATAGATTCAAGCCACGGTCGCTTCGTCGGCGTATCGTGCATACCGTTCTGAGCATCAAAGGGGACGCAACGGACGCAACTCCTCTGCCGAAAGAGCTACGTCCCCTTACGCCTTATCGACGTCCCCTTACGCCGTATCGACGGACTTTACGCTTTGGAGGGAGTTGATACCGATCGAATACCTCCAGTCTGGCGCGGAATTTACGAAAAAAGGGGTCAAGCAATTTAGTCCAACGACGCGAAGAACTGATTGAGAATCCAAACCTGGGGCATTCACAGGAATACGTTCTTAATCGTATTCGGGTATGGCGAGATGGCTAGAGTTCCGCGATTCCACCCCCTCTTCACTAATGATGTTTTGCGATCCGCAGATTGGTATGAAGGCAAAACGATTGGCCTTGGGGTTGACTTTACATTCAGGATCGAAAAGGGAATTCTTCACAAGAACCAGATAAATGGATCACAAGACGTAGCCCACATGTAAAGGATTAGATTCTACGTCGTTGTTCTAGGGGCGAGCGTGGCTGGCTGTGCCGATTGCCATTCTTTGATCAGAAGCTTAACGGACCAGCCAGAATTTATTCCCATGTTCGAGTAAACGGCCAAGTACAAACAGTAATACCTGACGCGACATTCGTCCCGGGGTGGTTATCTTTCGTATAATGGAATGCGGGTTCGAGACGTTTGACTGCGAACCCGCACGTCATTAGCAATCCTCTCGTCGATCGAAAGCAACCCAATGCAAATCACACACCATGGCGGGCAACAAGGCGTCACCGGTTCTTGCCATGAGCTTCACTTTACGGATTCACAATCTATTTTGATCGATTGCGGGATGTTCCAGGGACTGGACGCCCGCGGCAGAGAAGGCATGCAGATCGATTTTCCGTTGAAGGATGTTCAATCTCTGATTTTGACACACGTTCATATCGATCATATTGGCCGCATTCCTTATTTGCTCGAAGCTGGTTTCAATAAACCCATTTATTGCACCAAGCCGACAGCCAAGATGTTGCCCATCATGCTCGAAGATGCGATGCGACTTGGCATCACTCGCAACAGGCGCCATATTAAAGAACTTCTAGATGACTTGAAGCGATTGGTTCGTCCGCTTCCTTTTGGCGTATGGACGAACGTTCTGAACGGCAAATCGCACGACGAACTCACTCATTCCAAGAGCGGACTTGAGTTTCGATTTCAGCACGCGGGCCATATCTTGGGCGCCGCCTATGTGGAAACGGAGTTCAATAACCAACGTTATGTCTTTAGCGGCGACCTAGGTTCTCGACTTACGCCGATTATGCAAGACCCGATCAGTCCCGAGCGAGCCGACGTTCTGGTTCTCGAAAGCACATACGGCGATCGAATTCACGAAGGTCGGGAAACACGACTTCATCGGCTGGAATCGATTCTGTGCGAAACGATGCAAAATCGAGGAGTTACCATCATCCCAGCATTTAGCCTGGGACGAACGCAAGAGCTACTCTACGAACTCAATTTGATCATGGAGGAAATTGGGCGCAAAACGCAGTGTACTCTACTCAAACAGATTGACGTCATCGTCGATTCGCCGTTGGCTCTCAAGTTGACTGATCTTTACGAACAACTCGAGGAGTATTGGGACGACGAAGCGAAAGAAGTGCTTTCTGTGGATAGTCAGCCACTTGTATTCAAGAACCTGTTCGAAGTTCACCGCGGCGGCGATCATCGCGACGCACTCAATCATCTCCAGAAGTCTGGAAAGCCCGCAATTATCATCGCAGGGAGCGGCATGTGTACAGGTGGCCGAGTCGTCGACTACTTAAAGGCCTTTCTCGGACGCGAAAACACGGACATATTATTTGTGGGATTTCAAGGTGAGGGAACACCAGGCCGAGCCATTCAGAATTGCCAAGGAGGTCAAGGAATAGTCTGGTTGGATCACCAAGAAATTGAAGTCAAAGCAAAAACGCACACGCTCACCGGCTACTCGGCGCACGCGGATCAAAGCGATTTGGTTCGTTTCGTTGAGGGAATAGCCGTGAAACCGTCGGAGATTCGACTAGTTCATGGAGAAGCGTCAGCCAAAGCGGCTTTAGGAGAAAAACTAAGTGGTTTGGGGTACAACGTAACCTAAATCGAAGTGCATATAATGCGTTTTCTACCCCTCGACCCGCGTCGGGTTACCATCGCGTGGCACGAGCGCGCGCGCTCGTGAATCCATGGGCGAGACGCCCATGCCACTTTCGAATACCCCCGTGTTCACTGCCTAACCGCGAACGAATGCGTCATGGAAGCCGCACCTACGATACCAAATTGCCATCGGAACCAAACAACATAGGGTTCGCCGCACCAAGCAAGATCAGATTTGCCTGCGAAGGCATTGCACTAATGATGGATTCCGAAACATCCATTTCGACGAGGGACAAAGTATCCGCAATTCGTACGATGCGGGCTGATTCCTTGTTGCCCAACGGCAAGGATGCGAGCAACCTTTCGATTGCTTCCTGGTCTGTGTCGAATGCAATCGGCATTTTAGCTGCCTGAGGTGTCAGTGCGGTCAGCGCATTGATGTATGTTGCTTTGGCGTCGATTGCACGCGCTAGTCGAGTCGTGGTAGCATCCGCCATTCCGATGCCGATCGCATTTCCATGCGTCTGAGGTGTGAGATCGCGTACAAAGATTCTTCGTATAAACGGAGCTGTTCGATCGCCTCGCATGGGCAGGCTGCTATAGCCATGAATGTCGCGGTTGACAACAATCGGATCAAGCCCTGCGCCACTGATATTCTTGCCAATGGCATCAATGATCAGCAAATCAATCTCATCAAAAGGTAACAAAGGCATCAGGGACTTGGCCTCAATCAAGAGACCACTTTCGGCTGTCTCCATCTCATCTCGATCCAGGGCGACGATGCGGGCCGTGTCGTGAAATTGGTTCTCCAAAATGGCGACACCACCAATGACAGGCGTGTTCTGAATAACAATGCGAGCCATTGAGCGAATTACGTGTTCATAACCAAGCTGCGTCGCGGCTAGATGCATGGTGGTCGCTCCGGTGCGTTTCCCTAATCCGATGACAGACATCTTGATCAGACCACTCCCCAACGTACCTACGAAATCGGTATGCGGCTTGATGCGATTGATAAGCAGAATGCCATCGGCCGCCAATGCTTCTGTGCTGCAGAAAACGGGAAGCTGATCGGCTGTCACACCAATTTGCTTTACCTCAAGCGAATCGTGAATAGGTACGCCCATGGTCGCTTCGGTGATGCCGTAACTTGCGAGGACACCGCGTTGTCCCTCTGGCGTCGCACCACCATGGCTTCCCATGGCGGGAATGATAAACGGCTTCGCCCCAATCCCTCGAAGCTGGCCAATCACTTCTGCTACGATCTCGCTCAAATGCGAAATGCCGCGACTGCCAACGCCAACTGCAATCCGTGAGCCGGGCTTGACACGGAGTCGCAATTTAGCAAACTCGGAATCGATTGCAGTTTGTACGTTCAGCGGCGAATTTAAGGCGAAATTCTGGCGAACGCGAATCATGCGTGGAAGACTACTCACGGCGCGTTACCTAAGCCGAGGCTTGCAAGTGAGGTAACCCCTTGCCCTTGGGAACTAGTTTGGTGCATTGTTATCGAATCATCCTCGGTTGAAAAAACTATCTGGTGCCCTGCGTCCGTCTTCGGCGAGAGGCGGTGTCGCGTTATTCTACACTTTGTCCCGCAGGAATCGTTGGACCACGAGACTTTAGTAAGACGAGCGGCAGAATGACTTTACCCGTAGCACAGGCTGCTAGCCTGTGCTTTTTAGACTATCACAGGCTGGCAGACTGTGCTACGTGGTAGTTTTTTGTCTGCCGATCGCATAACGATGAACTCGTTTACTCATTACGGTATGCGCGATCGAGCAATTGAACCGTGTGCAAAACCGGAATGGCTACCTTATCGGGTTTTAGTTTTGCGAGGTGGTTTCGAATTTGAACCATGCAGCCAATGTTTCCCATCGCCACCACGTCGACGCCCAAGCTGGCTATGTGTTTGGCTTTGCTTGTTCCAAGCGTGTTCGCAATCTGTGGTTGTTCTATGTTGTAGGTCCCCGCTGAACCACAGCAAATCTCCCCATCCGGGATCTCACAAAGCTCCAAGCCTGGAATTTGGCGAAGCAGCCGTCGCGGAGCTGAAGTGATTCCTTGAGCATGTGCCAAGTGGCAAGCATCGTGGTAAGCGACACGGAGGGTTTTCTCCAACGGCTTAAGTGAAATCATCTCGATCGAGTCGAGGAACTGGCTGACATCTTGTACTCGGTTTGCAAGATGTGCGGCTTTTGCCTCCAGAGGATCACCTCGAAAGAGCAAGGCGTATTCTTTCACGCCGCTTCCGCAACCGGCCGCATTCGTGATGATCGCGTCGAGATTCGGTGGAAACAGATCTAGATTGACTGCGGCTAATCTTCTTGCCATCTTTGCATCGCCGGTATGCATGCTGAGTGCCCCGCAACATCCTTGACCAACAGGTACATGAACGTCAAAGCCGTTTTCCGAAAGGACTCGAACTGTAGCCAAGTTGATGTCAGGTGCAAGCACTTGTTGAACGCAACCTGCCAATAGTCCAACTTGACCGCGTCGTACTCCCTTGGCGGGGGTAAAAACAGGGAGCCTCGCAGAGTCAGGCAGTCGACTCGGAACTAACCCCAGCATGGCTCGAATGGGGGTTGGAAAGATTCCAGCAATTGGCTTAGCCAACCTACCAAGCAGTGCAGCCCAACGGAACCGATTCGGGAAAGGCAATGTCTGGCTTGCCATCATGTGAGCCATCTGATCGGCAATCGGTCTCTTGCGTTTGTCTTGGGTGTGGGCTCGGAAACTCGACAGAAGTTCTCCGTAGGCAACGCCTGACGGGCAAGCAGTTTCGCAACCCAGGCATCCCAAGCAACGATCCAGATACGGTGTCGCTTCCTCCAATGGTAGATTTTGTTCCAAGACACCACGCATCAACACGATTCGGCCCCGTGGGGAGTCCATCTCTTCGCCAAGGACTTGATAGGTTGGGCATGCGGGCAAGCAAAAGCCGCAGTGAACGCATGTGCTGATCGCATGAGCCATGGCATCGGCTTGTGGCGAGCCGATTGCCTCGAGATCAATTTTGTGTTCCATATCAACTCGCCTAGCATTTCAACTAAATGAATTTGGATTCAGGATCGAGGGCATACTTGATCGCGCGTCCAAACGGACCAAGTTCACGCGGATATCCATTATCCTCGATCGGCAGCGGCCCGAGAAAAGTTTGCGCATCGCCAAGTTGTTGCGACCATTGGTCATTCCATACGGTTGCGATCCAGGCTACGTTGCCGCCCACACTGTAGCGTCGATCGATTAGCAATTTCGAACATTGCTTGTCCATAGCAGCAATCGCGTTTGGCGTTATCGGAAGCTTGACGAGCGAGCCTTTGTCGCGTGCCCATTCCAAGTTTGTGGCTGCTCGCCAATACCTCCAATCGTCGTGGTCCTGAAGAAGCATAGACACAGGAACAAACTTTTGCAGTCGATTCAATCGATTCATCAAGGCCGAAGCAATTCCGCCGATGCGAATGGCGAGTTCGTAGCCGCGAGAGCCCATCTCGATCGGTATTAACTCGATCGCCTCGATATCCAAGGGAGACGACGCGAGCTTGTTCATGCTCGCTACCGCTTCATCCAATTTGGAAAACGTTGCGACGATCGTCGCGTAAGATTCTGGCTTAGGAAACACTTTGAAGGTCATTTCGTAGAGTAAGCCGAGTGTGCCACGACTTCCGACCATGAGCTTTGGGTAGTCAAAGCCAGCGGCATTCTTAACGACTTGCCCGCCACCACGAATACAGTTTCCCCGACCATCAATAAATCGAATTCCCAGCAAAAAATCGCGGATTCCACCGAAACGAAACCTGCCAGGCCCGGCGGCGTTGCTTGCGACTGTTCCACCGATGGTTGCCCCTCGGTCGACCAACAATGGGTCAAACGGAAGGTACTGGCCATGTTTTTCCAATAACTCGACGACCTCCAACACACGTGTTCCACCGAGCAAGGTAACCACAAATTCAAGCGGATCGTACGAGACCACGCCGCTCAAGGACGGCGTCGAGATGGTTGTCGCACCATCGCTCGAATGATGGAAACCGTCTTTGGATTTAGAACCCACTATGTGAAGTTTTCTCGAGGTTCGAACCAGCTCTTGCAATTCGCAGATGCGTTCGTTCACCTTTGTGTCGGGAGCGACCAAGCTATTCACGGGAAATGACTCCGGCTTTCTCGAGCGGATGCATTCCCGATGTTGTCAATGCAGGAGCATCTCCATCCATCAACATTTTCCCCGGGTTCGCAATGTTCGTTGGATCGATCGCACGTCGAACTTGAAACATCGATTCCATATCCGATGGCTGATACATTTTGGGCAGATACGTTCGTTTTTCCATTCCGACGCCATGCTCGCCCGTGATTGATCCACCAAATCGGATGCACAGCTCAATAATCTCTGCGGCGAGGAGCTCCGCGTGATGCAATGCTCCTTTTTGTTTTCCATCGTAAAGAATGAGCGGATGCAAATTCCCATCGCCGGCATGGAAAACGTTGGCAACGCGAATTCCGTGCTGTTTGCTTAGGCGTTGGATCTCCTCAAGTGCTTCACCGAGACGGCCCCGCGGTACGACTCCATCTTGGACGATAAAGTCCGGGCTTAATCTGCCGACGGCGGAGAATGCGCTCTTGCGGCCCTTCCATATTTGTTGCCGTTCAAAAGCGTCTTTGGCCTCCTTGAAAAAGTACGGATTCGACGCCTCAATGAGTCCGTGCAGTCGTTTGAATTCCTCGTCGACTTGGCTTGCTTCACCCTCCAGTTCAACGATCAACAATCCAGCCGCATCCAGAGGATAACCTGGGTGAACCGCAGCTTCGGCGGCTTGGATACTCAAGTTGTCCATGATCTCCATCGCGCCGGGCAGCAGGCCTGACGCGATGATCTTGCTGACTGCATCGCCTGCGGCTTTGAGCGAACGGTAGGCGCACATCACGGTTCGATAGACTTCGGGCTTGGGAATCAATCGCAATGTAATTTCCAATGCGATACCAAACAAACCTTCGGAGCCGACAAACATTCCGACATAGTCAGGATGGATACTTTCAAGACTTTCGCCACCAAGAGTATCGACGGTTCCATTTGGAAGCACGATTTTTAGTCCGAGCACATGATTGCTCGTCATGCCATATTTGAGACAGTGTGCTCCACCGCTATTGAATGCGATGTTTCCACCGATGGTGCAGACCGATTGGCTGGAGGGATCCGGGGCATAAAGCAGCCCATGTGAGGCAGCAGCTTTCGTGACGTTGAGATTGATAACCCCCGGTTCGACGACCGCCAAACGTTGAACCGGATCTAAACGAAGAATTCGATTCATTCGGTTCATGCTGATCACGATTCCGTTCTTGACGGGCAGCGATCCGCCGGAAAGACTCGTTCCATTGCCGCGAGCGACAAAAGGGACGTGGGAATCAAAGCAGCATCGTACCGTCCGAATGACTTCATCGGCGGACTCGGGCAAAACAACCGCGATCGGCTTTTCGCGAAACGCCGTCAATCCATCGCTTTCATACGAGACCAATCCCGCGTCGTGCGTAAGCAATCGAGCGTCGGGATAGATCTCGCTGAGTTTGGCGATGAATGGCGACAACATCTAAATGATTCTACTGATAAACCGCATTGGCGGCTGCAACGCTTGCGCCAGCTTGGACGGGAAAATGCTGTGCCTCCAAGCAATTCTCGAGCGCGGCCAAAAAGATCAAAACGTTTCGCGGACTTGAGGCTTCCCCCATTAACCCAATTCGCCACGTTTTGCCTTTCATGGGCCCAAGTCCAGCACCGATCTCAATTCCAAACTCGTTGAGCAATCGCCCTCGAACCGCAGCATCGTCGACCCCTTGGGGGATGAAGACCGCGTTGAGCATTGGCAATCGGTGCTCTTCTGCAACAGCGAATTGAATTCCGAGAGAGGTCAAACCGGCACGCAAGGCATAGTGGTTCTTTAAGTGCCGAGCGAAGCGTGCGTCAAGCCCTTCTTCCAAAACGATCCTCAGCGCTTCGTGTAAACCGTAGTTCATGTTGATGGGGGCGGTATGGTGGTAGACCCGGGACGACTCCGCCCAGTAGTTTCGTACCATACTGATATCAAGATACCATGATTGGACCTTCGTTTTCCGCGAATCCAGTTTTGCCAACGCCCTGGGCCCAAACGTCAACGGAGACAAACCCGGCGGGCAACTAAGACATTTCTGCGTACCGCTATACGCTGCATCGATTCCCCAAGCATCAATACAAACGGGTCGACCACCAAGCGATGTCACACAGTCCATAATCAACAGCGCACCAGCATCATGAACGATCTCTGCGATCCCTTCCATCGGCTGACATGCCCCGGTGGAAGTTTCCGCATGCACGATTCCAACGACA
>JAIPFP010000118.1 GCA_021736575.1 Pirellula sp.
GCCAGTTGTTGACGGTCGTCCTGCGGTGAGATCGTTATTGTGAAGCCGTCATCTTTCTGCTTCGCCGTCCACTCCGCGATATGTTTTTGCTCATCGTACTCGGCAGAGACATTTAATGGGATCTCCTTGTAAAATCGGACGCGGTCCCCGGTCTGGTGGTTTTCGAGCACACAAATCGGTTCTGGAACGCCCGGCGAGCCCGGAACACTTGATGAGGAGCAGCCGGTAACGAGCAGGGTCGCAACAAGCAGACAAGAGAATCTCGCGGCAGTCATTTCACCACTTCCGATAATAGACAATCATTTCAGCGCCGCGTTTGCTTAGTGAGCGGCTCAAGATGGATTCGCATTCTACCGCCACAACGCCACACAACAGCAGGACTCCAAAATGTGCCCATTGTTTCATGGGAAGCCAGCCCAATTCGACTCCAGACCAAACAACAAGCGTTGCAAGAAGTGTCATGAGCATACCGGAAGAAAATGCCGCTACAGGATTGACTCGGGCCTCTCCAGCAAAGTATCGCCTTGGTAGCCTCCAAAGCAATGTTAATAGAAAACAGGAACACGCAAACACAATTAAATAGACAGCCGAATAAGCAGTCACTGATTGAATCGACAACAGCGTATTTGCGATGCCTGATTGGAAACAGCGAGCAAAATACAATCCAACAATGGTTCCCGGGAGAAACCAAACAATGCAACCAAGGTATGCCGCCCAGGACGAGTCATTCGGCGGCGCGAAGATTACATTGCTCGATGGTGAGTATGGATTGTCGTTTGTGACCTTAGTCATGACTACCTCCGCGAACGCTTAAACTTGCTTTTCATTACGGAATCTTACCACCTTCATGGCCGGAACTTCTCGAATGTCTTGCCGTTGAATTTGTATGCACCTCCGTTGTGCGTCCCAAGCCACAAATCGCCTCGATTGTCTTTATAAACAGCGAACACCTCAATCGCGGTAGAACCATCCTTGATTGGGTAATGGACTTTCTGATTTCCGTCGTATTGGAACGCGCCCGCCCGCAACGCCGCTGTCCACAGATTGCCGTTTTTGTCTTCCATGATCGACATGCCGTCAACGATGTTGCCTTCCGACCGATCTTGTAACTTATCGAAGCCATTCACCGCCCGAAATCCATCGAAAGGAGCGTGGCCCGTGTAAGTGAACCAGAAGTTTCCCTTCTTGTCCTCGAGGATGGACCGAACCGGGGCTTCTAGAAACGTTTTATCGGTCAGCCATTCGAATGATTTGCCGTCGAACCGACACACGCCGATGCACGAGCTGCCAAACCAGAGATTGCCCTTGCTGTCCTTCAAAATACAGTACATGTCATATGGGCTGTAAATCGCATTCGGGAATTTCGAGCGAGGCATCCTCACAAAGTGCTCGTCGCCGAGCGTGGTCTTCGGGAATTCCAAGCGGTGGAGCGAATTACCATCATAGCGGAACACGACACCGGCATCCGGAGGCCCGACGAACCATAGATCATCGGGTTGCTTCTTCCAATCTGTCGGATTAGAACTCGTCGAAACGCTTAGCGTCGTGAAGGACTTCCCATCGAATTTGCTGATGCCCTCATAGGTCGTGAAGTAAATGTTCCCGGTCTTGTCTTCTTGGACCCCTCGAATCCGATCACTACATAACCCGTCCCGTGTCGTAAAGTTGACGATGACTCTCCCGTTATAACGGTACACGCCTCGGTCATTGCTCCCGAACCAATAGTCACTGTTCTTAGCCTGAAAAACGTACATCGCACTCGTGCCCAGTTCGGAAACGATCTCGCCTTTGGCAACAGGTACGTTTGAATCGTCGCCGCTGCCATCCTGCGGCTGTATGCAGGATGAGCTCTGGGCTAGTCCTGAAGCAACGGCAGTGGTGACGGCCAGCAAAACGGTCAGTAGATATCCAGCGCGGACGAGTGCAAAGTCAGTCATAGAACTTGCCCTAAGTCACTTTCCGATTGAGGTTGATTGCGCTCGACGCAGAACGCCTGGGATCCGCTAGCCCGAGCAGTATGCACGGACTTGTTAAAACGGAGGATCGAATGCTTGGTGTGCATCGCTTGGTTCGTTTTTCTGTGCTCTGCGTAAGAGGGTAAGCGAGGGACAATTTTGCAGGTCCCTCACTTACCGGCTCGTTGCTTTAATGGACTGTGACAAGGGGTGTTCGAAAGTGGCATGGGCGTCTCGCCCTCATGTTTATCCACATCTTTTGATCTTGCTCCCCTCGCCCCGGTCTCGCGGTCTCGGGGCGAGGGGGAGACCTTCGCCCTAGCACGAAGGTAACGATCCCCTGGGGTAAACCCAGGGGCATTCAATGCATGCCATCTGGCTTTATGCCAGTGTTAATTGACCTTTGCCCTAGCATGAAGGTAACGATCCCCTGGGATAAACCCAGGGGCATTCAATGCATGCCATCTGGCTTTATGCCAGTGGTAATTGACCTTCGCCCTAGGATGAAGGTAACGATCCCCTGGGGTAAACCCAGGGGGATTCAATGCATGCCATCTGGCTTTACGCCAGTAGTAATTGACCTTCGCCCTAGCATGAAGGTAACGATCCCCTGGGGTAAACCCAGGGGGATTCAATGCATGCCATCTGGCTTTACGCCAGTGGTAATTGACCTTTGCCCTAGCATGAAGGTAACGATCCCCTTGGGTAAACCCAGGGGGATTCAATGGTCTGCCGATCGCCTTAAAGTCGGTCAAACACACTTTTCTACTTGGATGGCCTAGTCACTTTGATGCGTTGCGTGCCCGAGGCCCAATCGTCGGCACCGTAAACAACCGCTCGTACGACGCACCGTCCGCGGCAGTCGATTGGGATCGGAATATCCACCGCGAAATCCCCAGGCGCAACGGTTTGTTCCGATTGCAATAAAACCAAATTGCTGGCCTGGGCATAGTTCTGTTGCATTTGTTGACGCTGTTCCGGAGCTCCATCGAAGGCAGGAACCGTTTTGATCCCGTCAGGCAATCGATCTCGCGATAGGACCAATTCAACATGCATTTGGCCCGAAATGGGAGAAATCCCCTTGAGCTTGATCGTGGCGCCTGACTGGTGCTGCTCTTCACACTGAATCGATATTTCAGCAGGTTGCCGAATGCGAAGCAAAGGGTCGCCGAGCAGATTCATCAAGCGAACGTGCTCCTTGCGCTCTTCCGACAAATCATGTCCGGCCGGACTAAGCGCGGTTGCCATATTTGCAATCAACAACTGTTGATTGTCTCGAAGTCGATTTTTCGTGCTTGCTTGGTCGCTGCCGCGGTTGCCCGCCTGTGTTTGGTTCCAGATACTCCGTTTTGCGTTGAGGACGATCTCACCTAGAGTCTCGGTTCGATCTTGAAAACAGCCGTCCATCAACTCGGTCGAAAACTGGCTAAGTCCGTATGGCATGGTAACCCGAGAACCCGCGATGACGGCGATAGGGCCATCGTTTTTGGCCAGCAGCATTTCAGCAAAGCAATCAATCCTTGCATCGAATGCTCCCGTGAAGCAGGCGAGCATGACGGCAATCGGCGGACCGTCCTGAACCTGAAATTGCGGAATGTGTTCAGCGGAACAAATAGGTACATACTCATTGCCGACCGCAAAGTGATCCAATTGGTGCACATTTCCATGTCCCATGTAGACCCAAAATAGTCCGCCTTCGTTGATCTTGCCGATGAAGGATTGAGTCAGTCGATGCGGGTCGGGACAAAACGGGCTTGTCAAACTTGCATGGGTCATCTGCAACTGAAACCGATCCGGAATGCCTTCCGAGAGCAATCGCCTGGTAACGGTCTCGATGGCGGTGTCTGCGATGACGCCAAATCCCCCAACCCCGGCAGTGGCATGAATGCGATCTCGCCAAGGGCCAAACGACTGCGATTGCTCGTAGTCGATACTCCGTCTGAGCATTCGCGATAAGTCTGCAGCGGATTTTGCGGGGAGTCTTCCCACGGCAATGTCCGGGCATTCGTCGTCGTTGACGTCCCCGTAAAAAAGATCGGTTGCCAAGGATGGCGTGGTGAAAGGACCCAGTTTCACTCGCGTTGGAATTTCAAAGGTAGGTACAAGAATCGCTTGTCCCACCTTCGTAGAATTGGGCTCGTTTGCAACGGCAACGTCACCGCACAACAAGATGGCCACGACGGGATTCTTGGCTTGGCTTACTTGGCGAAGGATGGCTTGTCGCAACTCATGCGGAGAATCGCATGCATCCAGTTCGATCAAATGGTATCTGGCTTGTCGATATTGCATCCATTCCGCCAATGCGTCGCCCCATCCCCGAGGGCGAACAACAATCACCGAGGACATGTTGCCAGCAAGCGGTTTCTCAGCCAAGGCATTGCCGACGCACGCACCAAAACAAATCATGGCAATCGAAAGGCACAAAACAAATCGTTTGTTCATGAACTGGACCTCCTCACAGTTGTTGCTCATTCGGCTAAGTCGCTTCGAGATTTTTTGCACTGTGCATTATGCCCCATATTTGCCAAGTCGACCTGCATTGGCCATGGCCAAAGTCATCAAATACTGAGCTTCAAAGTGCCCGAGACCGCCCGTGATGCACGTCGATTCGTTGAATGCGGTATGCGGGTCGGGGCGGCAACAATCGGATACGAGCAGCGTCGGAACTGGATGCCACGAGTGGCTTTGCAGGAAACTAGGCGTGCTGTGGTCGCCGGTTACGATCATGACCGTTGGATTCAATTTCGCGATGCGAGGTAGGACACCGTCGAGCTCTTCGATGCGTTTTACCTTTTCCGCGAAATTGCCATCTTCGCCAGTGCTGTCGGTATACTTGAAATGGATGAAAAAGAAATCGAATTTTGCCCAGAGATTCTCCAGTGTATCCATTTGTTCGGAAAGTGTTTGTGCATTGCCTACGATGTCCATGCCGACCAAACGCGCAAGCCCTTTGTACATTGGATAGACCGCAATCGCGGCTGCTTTTAGTCCGTAAACCTCTTGATAGGATGGCAAGGCCGGCTTGTTTGCAAACCCGCGCATCGTATGGAAGTTGGCCTTGGGATGCCCTGCCAGAATCTTCTTGGCTTGTACCAAAAATTCCTTAGCGACTTGAGCCGTTCGTTCGCTTTGTTTGTCGTTCGCTCGTGGGTCAAGCGGGGGGACGCCCGTTCGTTGTGGATCGGTGTCCGAAACATTTCCACCCAGTCCTTGGCCGCGAAAGACCACCACAAAGCGATGTTCCTTGACCGGTTCAACGAAGATTTCGATTCCAGGAATGGTCACTTGCCGGAGGGAGATAGCAATCGGTGCACTTTCTTCACTGCTGATTCGACCGGCACGCCTGTCCGAGATGTTTCCATTCGCATCCAGCGTGCAAAAATTGCAACGAATTGCGACGTCACCTTCTTTGAGCTCAAAACCGATTCCGGTTGCCTCCAAGGCACCGCGTCCGATTTGGTACTTCAGCGGATCGTAGCCGAACAAGCCCAAGTGTCCGGGACCGCTTCCAGGAGCAATTCCGGGCTTGACTGGAATGCTAGCTCCTTGAACGCCTCGGACGGCTAACGCGTCCAGATTTGGGGTCTTTGCCGTTTCGAGTTCTGTTTTCCCGCCTGGCGACATGGGCAATCCACCTAACCCGTCGGCAACCAGCATGACAATTTTGCTGTCATTGCTAAGTTGTAGTTCGCGAGTCAAAGTATGCATGTCCATTTTCTTCTCCAAATCATCGTTGAGGGTTGTGTAAGGCGAGCGGTAGACAGAAAACTACCAATCGTAACCCGATACGTAAGTGAGGGACCTGCGAAATTGTCCCTCGCTTACGCTTTGGGTTGGGATACTGCAATCTGTCGCTCGCCTAAATACCGGCTCCGTCTATGTAGCAGATCTACGAAAAGGTACAAGGTCAAGCTGTTCACGTCCATCACGCAACGCTACCATTCCCGCATGACAATCTCCGACAAAATCCAGACGTTTCGCGTCATCGACTCCCATACTGGTGGAGAGCCTACGCGTACCATTGTCGACGGGGGGCCGGAACTCTCGGGTAGCACAGTGGCGGAAAGGCTTGAATGCTTGCGAACCCAACACGACGGCTTTCGTCGAGCCATCGTGAACGAACCCCGAGGATCCGAAGTCATGGTCGGGGCTTACTTGGTGCCAGCATTCGAGCCGAAGAACCATTGCGGCATCATCTTCTTTAACAATGTTGGCTATCTTGGTATGTGCGGACATGGAACGATCGGGGTCGTAGCGACGCTAGCCTTTTTGGGGGAAATTGGCCCAGGTTTGCATCGCTTTGAGACCGTGGCTGGGGATGTCACAGCGATGCTTCACGACGACCAAACCGTGACGATCGAAAATGTCCCAAGCTATCGTTCGCATACTGGAATCGAATTGGACGTCGAGGGTGTTGGAATCATCCAAGCGGATATTGCATATAGCGGGAATTGGTTTTGCCTAGTTCAAGCGTTCGAGGCGGGGCAGTTGGATCGCCCGATCCCTCATTTGCTCGAACTAACTCATCGTATTTTGCAAGCGTGCCGCAAAGTTCATCCGCAAGTCGATCACGTTGAGTTGTTTGGGGAACCCAAAAACGCACTTGCAAATTCACGCAACTTTGTATTGTGTCCAGGCGGTATGTACGACCGTTCCCCTTGTGGGACTGGGGCGAGCGCCAAGCTTGCATGCTTAGCCGCAGATAGCAAACTTGCCGAGGGCGAAATTTGGGTTCAAGAGAGCATTATCGGAAGTTGTTTCCAATGCAGCTACCGATGGATCGATCGACAGAACGGCACGATTACTCCGTCGATCACGGGCCGAGCCTTTGTCAACGGGGACTCGCAAATCATTGCGGATTCGGCCGATCCATTTGCATGGGGACTATAGTAGGATGGGACCATTTGTCCCGTCCAAACCAAGGATCGGGACATTGACCCAATTTACTTTTGGTCGTTTCCAATCCGCCGTTAGCCTTATGAACGGAGCCATTCTGCCGCTTGCAAAGCGTAGTAGCTCAAGATGCTGGTAGCGCCTGAGCGTCGAAAGGCCAGCAAGCTTTCTAGGACGCATTCGCGTTCTTTGATCGCGCCAGCCTCGCTGGCGAATTTGAGCATCGCATACTCTCCGGATACTTGATACGCTGCGATTGGTACATGAAACGTATCGTGAATGCGACGAATGATATCCAAATACGGCATGCCGGGCTTAACCATGACGATGTCCGCACCTTCGCTTAGATCCAGAGCGACTTCGCGCATCGCTTCGTCGGAGTTGGCAGGATCCATCTGATACGTTTTCTTGTCGCCACCAGCCAGATTGTTTGCGGACCCAACCGCCGCTCGAAAGGGTCCGTAAAAAGAGGAGGCATACTTGGCAGCATACGACATGATGATGACGTCTTGATAGCCCACACTATCCAATGCTTTGCGAATTTCTCCGATGCGACCGTCCATCATGTCCGATGGAGCGAGGATCGTTGCACCCGCTCTGGCTTGATTGATGGACTGTTGACAAAGGATGACGTTGGTTGGATCGTTCACGACGTAGCCGTCGACGAGGATCCCGTCGTGGCCATGCGACGTGTAGGGATCAAGCGCCACGTCGCAAACGATCCCGATCGAAGAGCCCAAGGCATTTGAAATGGATCGCGTCGCTTTGCAAATCAAGTTGTCCGGGTCGGTTGCGTGCTTGCCATCGTCCGATTTTTTTTCTGGGGAAGTGACAGGAAACAAAGCGATCGCAGAAATTCCTAAGGAAGCGGCTCGCTCGGCTGCTTGAGTAGCCAGGTCGATGCTGAGCCGTTCCACGCCGGGCATGCTCGAGATGGATTCCCGACGATTGTTGCCTTCAATCACGAAAATCGGCCAAATGAGGTTGCTCGCCGTAAATCGCGTTTCGCAAAGCATATCCCGAACCCACGCAAAGCGGCGATTCCTCCGCATTCGAGTTTCAGGGAATCCGCCGAGCCAATTGTGGTCTGCCATCGCAAGTCGTCGGGTAGAAAAAGGGGAAAGGATGAGATAAACTAAGGCATAAAGAGACTCTATCCTCACACGCATTGCAAGAGAAGGACCATCCATGTTTCGATCCTTTCCGAAATCAGCTCTCCTAGCGATTTTCCTACCAGCTGCTTTCTCGATCAGCGTTCTCGACGCGCAAGACAAAACAGCAAAAGATCAAGTGGTTCGCAACGAAAGCCCGACACCCCCAGGCGTTCCGGCTGGAGAAGGTTGGACGCCGCTATTCAATGGCAAGGACCTTTCAGGCTGGAAGCAACGAAACGGCTGGGCGTTGTACCGAATCGAAGGAGACACTATTGTCGGCACCACTGCCAAAGAAAGCCCGAATTCGTTCTTGTGCACCGCAGCGGATTATTCCGACTTTGAATTGCGATTTGAAGTGAAAGTCGACAATGAACTCAACTCGGGCGTGCAGTTTCGCTCGAAGAGCCTGCCTGAAAAAGACAAAGGCCGCGTCCATGGGCCGCAGGTCGAGATTGAGGCCAGTCCGGGAGAAGCGGGTTACATTTACGGAGAATCAACGGGTCGCAATTGGATTTCGCCCACGCAGCCCGTCCATTCCACTTTGAAGAACAACGAATGGAATCAGTACCACGTTCGAGCCGTTGGAACTCGTCTTCAAACTTGGATCAACGGAAAACTCATCGAAGACATCACGGATCCGCAGACACACATGTCCGGCTTTATTGGATTGCAAGTTCACGGCATCGGCAAAGAACAAGGTCCATTCCAAGTCAAATGGCGGACCATTGAAATTCGCGATCTTTCGAAGAAATAAACAACCCAACGCCTCATACTGCATGCATCGGAAATTAGAACCATGACGAGAATTCCCCGTTGGCTATTCGTAATTCTTGTTGGTTACTTGGCCTTTGCGAACGTGGTGGGTTGTGCTCCGGCGACGACTCCGCCGAGCAAGTTCGAGCCAAACTATTTGTATGCACATGCTCTTGGGAAGCTTGAGGATATGGCGCTGGATCAGCCTCTAGACGACACGCAGGATCTGTTGACGGAATGGTTTGGAACGCTCGACAAACCCTTCTTGCCACCACTCTTTGCGGAAGACGAATACAAGGACTTGCTCACTTTGAGCAATCTTGAAAAAGCGGCAGGTCCTCCCGCGAAAACGGCCGAGCTTGGCGAGAATGGTTTGTATCGCCAGCTTTGCGCGTCTTGCCATGGAGAGTCAGGCCAAGGCAGAGGGCCGGTTGCGGCATCTCAAAATCCTTATCCGCGAGAGTTTCGACACGGCATATTCAAGTACAAAAACACACCTCGCAAATACAAACCGACCAAGGAGGATATTGCCAAGACGCTTCGCCGCGGACTCTCGGGAAGTCAGATGCCTCTGTTTAACAAGTTGACTTCGGAACAAATGGATGCACTTGTGGATTACGTTGTCTTTTTGTCGATTCGAGGAGAGTTTGAGCGTAAGCTCCTCTACAACGCGGCCTACGAAATGGATTTGGAAAAAGATCGTGTCTATAGCGTTAGCTACAAGGGCAGCCAAGATGCAGAATCGAAGAAGAAGTACGAATCGCAAATAGAATCTGCGGAAGAAATCCTGACTGGGATTGTAGATGTATGGGTTGAATCTGCGGATAGCGTCGAGAAATTCGAAATGCCGGATTTCCCAATCTACGGAACGGAAACCGACGAGAATCGTAACCAGCTTCTCGAATCGATCGAAAAGGGAAAGAAATTGTTTGTCAGCGAGGAAGCTGCCTGCGCAAAATGCCATGGGGCAAGTGGAAGCGGGGGCGGAACTCAACTGCCTGACTACGATGATTGGACCAAGGATTGGACAACCAAGATTGGCATCAAGCCAACGGATACGGATTTGCTTTTACCGCTGATGGCGCGGGGTGGGTTAAAACCTCAGCCCCTTGTACCACGCAACCTTGTCGAAGGGAAATTTCGAGGTGGTCGAGAACCACTGGAGTTGTATCGGCGCATACGATATGGAATCGTAGGTGCACCCATGCCCGCTGCAACGGTGGTCAAGTCCAGCGATGAGAAAGGCTTGCAAGAAGCCGATCTGTGGCATTTGGTCAACTATGTCCTATCGATCGCGGCGCCACCAGAGGCAGCGATCGAAACCAAGGCATTGGTGGCGTCACCGCTGCCCAAACGCCCTTGAGTTGTTGACAGCAAGTTTGTATCGCTAAGCACAACGGTACTCAATCCGCCTGACGGCGGCCGTGTTTAGCCGACCAAATTTTGCTTCTCATGACACAAGGTCATGAGGGGCAACATCAGCCTGCTTCGCGGCTTGCCCAGTCCGCGTGATCCTGGTCCGTTTTCTCCCCCTAGCCCCGCTTCGCCCAAAAGTGGCTAGGGGAGCAAGGTCAAAAGCTGCGGGTAAAAGTCGTCCGTCGCTTACTTCCGATCCTGGAAGATGCTTTGTGAGAACCAGTAAAGGCTGTTGCTCCAATGGGCTGGGTCGTGCCCGTTGCCGTCGACGTGCCACACATGCTCAATACCGTTCTTCACCAGAAATTTATGGACGTTTTGGCTTATGCGAATCAGACCGTCTTTGTTTCCACAAGAGATCCACAGAAGTTTCAGCTTGGATTTGGCAGCTTCGACATTCGGAACGAGTTCCCCTGCCGGCTTGGTATTCGGTGCGGCCGAAAACGCGCCCACCCAAGCAAACGTATCTAAATGACCAAGGCCGAAATTGAACGACTGGCCTCCTCCCATCGAAAGCCCAGCGATCGCTCGTTTCTCTCGACTCTTATCTACCGAATACTTGGACTCAATGGTTGGTACAACATCGTTCAGCAAGTCTTGCTCAAAGACAGCGAAGGCAGGTGCGCTCGCCATCGCGTTTCCTTCGGCTCGATCGTTCTTTTGAGCTCGGCCGTTTGGCATAACCACAATCATCGGAACCGCCTTGGAATCCGCGATCAGATTGTCCAGCATGACATTCGGGGTTGAGAATCTTTGCCACTCCGTTTCGTCGCCACCAATGCCATGCAGGAGATAGAGTACGGGATATTTCTTGTCAGTCGTGTAGCCTGGTGGCGTGTACACCTGCATCTTGCGTTTCGTTCCAACCGTTTTCGATTCATACTCGATCATCTCCACCTTGCCATGCGGAACGCTCTCCCGTACCGTCTTGAAGCCTTCCGGCGGAACTGCGTAGACGGCCACATCATCCGTAGCAAGTTCGATCGGTCCACCAAACCCGCCTCGATTGCCGCGAGGAGGCCCCTGCGGCGGATTCTGTGGCGGCTGAAGCGCCATAGTCGGCCTACCACGATTGACTCCAGCGTTCGCATTTGCTTTGGCGTCCGCTGACTCGACTGTTACAGCAAAGACGATCGGCATCGAAAAATCATCACCCTTCACAAAGTCAATGCTTTTCAACTCCTTCGTCGCGTCGATGTCTATTTTCAAATACCGAACTTGTTTACCGTCAACATCGAAAGCAAATTTCGAATCAGGTACATCTGTCTTTCCTTGGTAGTTGGCGATATGCTTTCCATAGACCAGTGGATAGTCCGAATGGGTTCCATCCTGAAACACGCATCGAACGATCATGCTGGTGGACGGGCCTTGGTTGCCTTGAGGTCCTCCTGCTGCGGCTACACCCCCGAGTATGTGAATCGTCGACATCTTACCAGCACAGGGTAACGATACGGATGAGGGGAGCGAGGCTGGAGTTTGCGGAGGTTGCCCGGGCTGTTGCGGTCCTCGCGGACGTTGCCTTTGAATCGCAATAATATTCGCCACACGACCATCCTGTGGTTCGTCCACTTGAAATGGAATACCTTCAAATTCCAGCTTGCCATAGGTCGCAAGTTTGAACTTATCCCCTTGGGCTGCACGGAAACCAGGAAGATTTTTCTCTGTGCTTTGCGTTGCGGCCGTAGCGAACGAAAGTGGAGTATAACGACCTCGGTTATTTAAGAATGTGAGTAGGTCAGCCATTTCTTGTTTGCTAATCGAGCTCTCGAAACCTTCGGGCATCAAGGACTTAACGGACGCCTTCATCGTCTCGATGTCTTCTCGCAGCACCTGTTCTTCCTTGCCCTGCGCGTTGATTAATCGCAGTGCATTGGACGATTCGCCTGCAAGCATACCGGTCAAGGAACGTCCATCCACCGTGAGGATCTGATAGGTCCTAAAATTGCTTTCGACGCTACGCGAGGGATCGAGCACGTTGACAAGAATCTCTTCTTTTGGGTGGACCGCCATGCCTGTTAGGTTGGGTCCAATCGACGCCCCGATTTCACCATGCATGTGGCACTGGCTGCAGTGTTTCTTGTACACTGCAATGCCATTGTCGAGATTGCCCGGTAACGTCGTAACCGGCATCCACTCTTCGACGAGTGCTTGACGATTCGAGTTGACCAACGTGCCCCCTTTCTTCATCAGTTCCGCTACTCGGTTTGCGACGGACGGATCTGGGTGGTTCATCACCGCCTGACGCTGATCCAACTGGAGATCGGAGAACTGCAATTGACCGCTTTCCATCGCGCTGAGCAAATCGCTGGTTGTATCGGTTCTTGCGAGCATTAACGTTAGGACGCTTGCTGCCAACTGTGGTCCGAGTCGGCCTCGAAGACCCAACAGACTTTTCGAAAGCCCCTCCACGCTCGCTGACCGCAACGAATCGAGAGCCTTACCACCCATCTCCGGATTCAATTGTGGCGTGAACAGTGATTCCACTGCTTTCAAAATGCGGTCGCTCGTTGGCGCAATCCGAATTGCTTGATCCCAAGCATCCACGCGTTTATCGATAGCGACTTTCGAATCAAGCGCGGTGTCCAAAAGTCGCTCTTGAATATCAGCGACAATTTTGTCGAGGTTCGCAATGGACCACTTATCGGCAACGGACAGCAACGCAGCCTTGCTCTCGATGCTATTTTCCTCCGAAAGAAAGCGATCGCGAACGCTTATTTGGGCTGTCTCGGACAAAGTTAGTTTGTGATCTTTTGGCCAGCCCTTGGCGAGACCTTTCCACACAGCAACGGTTCGCGGTGACTTCGGGTCTATTTCAAATAGTTTCTCAATGTCATCCGCCTTGGGTTTTGAACGCGCTACATGCTCGGCTAGGATCGAGACACGATCGGTAATCTGCGGAGAGCTTACAGGGTTCTCGCCCTGTGTTGCTAATGTGACCAAAGTCGCAATCGGCTGGGTTGATGCGGCGGAAGTCCATGCATCCAACAGAACGTCATCGGCAGCAATGAGATTCGCTTGTGTTAGTAACTTTCCTAACGTCTGTCCAGTAATCAAGTCTGGAGAATCGTTCTTCGCCGCTCGAAGCAGAAATGCAAGCCGTACCCTCGGATCTGGATCTTCATGAAGCTTCAAACCTTGTGCTTGCTTCACTTGGTTGGGACCGCAATACTCGACGGCAGAGGAGCGAACAGGACTTGAGGGATGAGAAAAGCCCTTTTGACAAGCGGTCTCCAATGCTTTTTGGGCATCAGGATTTCCGTTATCGCGAAGGCCACCTAACGTCCAGATGGCGTGCATGGCGGCAGGATTCAAACCGATTGCATCCATTTCCTGGTTGTCCAGCAATGCCACGAGCGAGTTGAGAGTTGCCGCATCTACGGCGTTTCGCTCGACCAGCAGTCGCTGCGCGGTTCGTCGCCAGAAGAAGTTTTTTTCCTTTAATGCATCAACAAGCTGATCGCTAGTTGCGTTGGTTAGTTGCAGGCTGCGCGATGCGTCCTTTCCTTGGGCCTCTTGTTGATACAGCAGGCGGTAGATGCGACCGAATCGCTTGTCTCGCAGATCGCTTTCGTAGGCAGCCCCTTTGCCGGTTTTGAATCCGTTCGGCGTAGGGTTATGTTGGATGATGTAGTTGTACCAATCAAGCACCCACACGTTTCCATCTGGCCCAACTTCGGACATGATCGGTGCGGTCCAGTCGTCGATACTCGCGACCGCGTTGAATGAGTTGTTGCTCTTGTAATCCGCACCGTTTTTTTCAAGGACAAAACTGCCTACAAGGTGGCCGGTTGGTTCGCAAACCATCGCAATGCGGTTCCACCATGACTCCGGATAATTTCGAGCGGTATAAAGAGCATGGCCTGCGGCTGCTGTGTAACCGCCGTGCACATCGACTTGTCGAATTTTGTCAGCGAGAGGTTTGAATTTTGCGTCCGGCGAGATCTTTTCCAAGGTCTTTGGCGACCAACCTGCAACTTGATCGTAGAAGCGGTTCGCGATCGGCATGTGGACGCTTGGGCAATTGTTTGCAGTTGAACCGAATACATAGCCTTCCTCGCTAAAGCCGAGTCCCCAGGTGTTGTTATTGGTTGCTCGCATGAACTCCAGAGCATCAACTCGAATCGTGTCCTTGTTAAATTTGTCGGTCGCTTCCCTGGCATATTCCTTAGTCGCAGTGTCAATTGCGAAGGCAGGCGCCGTCGCGTCGCCAGCCCCCGCTCGAACCTTGAATCGCCAGAATCCCTGACGAAAACGCATTTGCGGTTTACCGTTGATGACAGGTTCGGAATTGTTGTAACCCTGCATGCCCCAAATCCAGTTATCGGGTCCATATTGGAAATTGCTAACTCCACCATGGGTATCGCCGAGCGCCCAGCCGGTGATGAGTACTTGTCGGAAATCGGCAACATCGTCGCCATCGGTGTCCTTGAGATAGATTGTGGACTGTCCATCCTGCACAATGACACCACCGCGATAGCAAACCAGAGTCGATGGTATGCTCAAACGCTCAGCAAAAACGGTAAACTTGTCAGCATGTCCATCGTTGTTGGTGTCCTCGCAGATCTTGATGCGATCGCGGCCTTGACCCTGTGCTTGAAGTTCATTTGGGTAATCGATCGTTTCACAGACATAAAGCCTGCCACGTTCGTCCCAGTTCATCGCAATTGGTTTACCCACTAAGCCTGCGATCTTGTCATCGCCTCGGAACTCTTCGGGCCAGTTTTGGTTCGATTCTTTTGCCCAGAGAGACAGGCTAAAGCTTTTCGGAAAGGAATACGCTTGGATGGAGATTTCGGCGGGAACTGGGTTTTGCATTTTGGTTATCAGTTCGCCTTGCGTTCCCCAGCGTTGGCCCTCAGTGTAGTTTGGAATTTTGGCCCCAACCTCGGTAAACGCAAAAGCCTTGGCATCTATGGTCGGCGCTGTCATGTCAGGAATTGCAAACGGGCGATTGGCGGAAGCTACTGCCTTGGACAATTCTTGTGAGCATGCCCATTGAGAGCACGAACATACGAGCAATATTACGAGCAATATTGAGTGGAACCAGCAACGCATGATTTTTTCGGGTAGAGGAAGAGAATCGAAGAATAATTTTTGTGAGCGGCTTGCCATAGTAGCCATAGTATTTGTCCAACACTTTGAAACAGGGGAAAGGATTTTGGTAATGAAGTAAACCGAAACTTGTTGGATCATGTTTCATCGTCCAACGTTGGTCGTTCGCTCGATACGCTTGTTGTTACAGGTTCTGCGGTAAGGGAATCAGCGACTCGATTGAGGAGCCGAATGAGAGCTTCACTTTCATTTGGTTCCAGCGAAGCGAATATTTTGGTACGGATCGATTCACCGGCTTTCCAGAGCTGATTGAACTTGCGTTTTCCGGACGCAGTGAGTTCAACCGAACGCGCTCGCGAATCGCTGGGGTGCGATTCGCGTCTCACCAATCCTTGCTTCTCCAACAGAACGAGCATGGCTCGTACGGTACTGGCGTCAGAAGACATTCGGCGTGCAAGTTCACGCTGCGTAATTGCATTGCCCCTCGACAAAGTCGCCAGAAGTACAAACTGATCTGCCGTAACGCCATACTTTGCAAACCTTGCGTCGGATTGCCTATGAAGGGCAAGATAGGCGGCACGCAGAGCCATAGGCAATTCGCTTTTTTCAGTCATCTTCATCCTCAAATTTTGATCTCGTGCGTATACGCACGAACCGCGTATTTTATATGGAAAGCGTCGGGAATGCAATGGTACCAACCACAATCGATTGTCACCGCCCAACACGGCAACCTAGTCGGGTACTGCGATCGGATCGTGTATCTGCTACCATCACGAGTGGATTTCGCCAGAAATCCTTTGCTCGTAGAAATCGTTGGTTGACGGATTTTCGGCAAAATCCACCACGCCGTGCGGACGGCCACTACGCCGTGCGGACGGCTTGAAAGATAGTAGCACTTAGAATGGAAAGAAAACGTATTGGCATTATCGGGCTAGGCCTGATGGGGACCGCTATCACCGAGCGGTTGCTCGAAAATGGGTTCCAGTGCTTTATTTGGAATCGAACCAAGGAAAAAGCGAATCCGCTGATTGCCCTCGGTGCTCAATGGTCGGACAACCCGCTAGCCGATTGCGATCGCATCATTCTCAGTCTCTACACGAGCGACGTGGTCGCATCGGTCCTTGAGCAACACCTCAATGATTTGTATACCACGCAAGCCACCGAAAAGGTGCGTGGCAAGGTCTTGCTCGACACCACCACTGGTGCCCCCGAGCAAAGTGTTTCGATGTCCGCTCACTTAGCATCTTTGGGGATACAGTACTTGGACGCCCCCATATCAGGCTCCAGTGAGCAGACGCGGCGAGGCGAAGCGACGGTGATCGTCGGTGGCGAGCGCAACGCGTTTGAGGCATGCAACGATTTGTGGCCAGTGCTGGGTGCGAACACTTATCTTGTCGGAGCTAGCGGCAGCGCTGCCAAAATGAAGTTGGTCAGCAACCTGGTATTGGGTTTGAACCGCGCCGCGTTGGCAGAAGCTTTGGTGTACGCTCTTGGCATCGGCGTTGATCCAGCGTCTGCGCTCGAAGTCCTTCGTGGTAGCATGGCTTACTCGCGCGTAATGGACGTCAAGGGACAGAAGATGCTGGACGAAGATTTCACCGTTCAAGCAAGGCTCTCGCAGCATTTAAAAGATGTCCGACTGATCTTGGCTAGCGGCGTGACGTTGCCTTTGTCCGAAACACATTGTCAACTGCTGGAGCAAGCGGAAGCGATGGGACTGGGTGAAGTAGACAACAGTGCGATCATCAAGGCGATTCAACAATGTCAAAGATAATGGGCGACAGTGGTCAACCGAACCCTCAGGCGCTCTCGTCGCGCAGCCAAATGCTGGTGTTGATCGCCGCCTTTGCGGCATTGGTATTCGACGGAGTGGAACTGGGCTTGATGCCAGTCGCTTCGCTGTCGGTCTCGCAGAGTTTGTTGGGTGACGACTACACACCGACCCTCGGGGGCGATTGGTTTGCACGCTTTACAGCGGCGTTGATGCTTGGAGCAGCCATTGGTGGGATCGCGCTCGGGAGCCTTGGCGACCGCATCGGCCGCAGTCGAGCAATGGGAATTAGTATTCTGTTCTACTCGGTCTTTGCTGCGTTAGGTGCATGGGCGCAAACGCAGGAACAAATGCTGTTGTTGCGGTTCTTGGTAGGTCTAGGAGTGGGTGGCTTGTGGCCAAACGGCATTGCTCTGGTTGCAGAATGTTGGTCCAGTGCCAAACGCCCGCTTGTGTCAGGCGCGATGATGGCGGGACTCAACACTGGCATACTATTGTTGTCGCAACTAGCCCGCGTTTGGCCTGTGACGGCTGACTCCTGGCGTTGGATTTTTTATCTGGCTGGCGCCCCTGCTTTCTTAGGTTTGTTCGTGCTTGTGGCACTACCGGAATCACCGCGATGGCTGGCGAGTGTGGGAGTCGCGAAAGCCCGATCGACTCCGCTGCGCGAGCTCTTTTCACCAGGCTTGATTCGAATCACGTTGGTGGGGATTGCGGTCAGCGCCATTCCGATGATCGGTGCTTGGTCGGCGAGCAAATGGATGATTCCGTGGGCGGATCAAGTGGCGGGTAAAGCGAATGGTGGATACAAGGCGATCACACAGGGCTATTGGGCGCTCGGTGCGGTCATCGGCAGCTTTGCTGGAGCACAACTTGCTGAGTGGTTAGGGCGCCGCCGTAGCTATGTGTTGATCAGCTTTGGGGCAGTATCGCTAACATGGGCAATGTTCCTGCTGACAGCGCCGCTCCGCCCCGAGTTTCATGCGGTCGTCTTCGCCCAAGGGATCGTATCGACGTTGTTCTTTGGGTGGTTAGCGCTTTACTTGCCTGAATTGTTTCCGACGCATGTGAGAGCTACCGGCAGCGGGCTGGCATACAATTCGGGTCGATTTGCCACCGCAGTCGGTGTGTTGCTGGCTGGCTTTCTCTTTTCCGCACTCGGTGGCGACTATTCACGCGTTGGTGCCTTGTGCGCATGCGTTTACGCACTCGGCTTGGTGGTCATCAGGTTCGCGCCAGACACCCGTTCCGCAGAACTTTAGAAGAATAACAATGAAAACGATGACAAAACCTTTTTCCTCGCAGGCTAACAGCGCAGGCAACCGCCGTTCTTCAGGGAATGTCGGCAAATACGGTTGCCTGCGCTTAACTCGAACGATCGAGGGCCAGGAAATCTAGTGCCAGTGCAATAGGTGCCAGGCACCTAACTTGACAGGGCGACTTGCTGACGGTACAATTGCTGCGAAGGAGATTTGAAATGCCTCGTACACCCCGTGCTGAACAGTTTGACCCGAACGAAGTTGGTATCGTCCACCTCATCCAGCGATGCGTTCGAAGGACCTTTCTGGCTGGATTCGATGAAGCGACCGGAAGAGACTATTCCCATCGAAGGGAATGGATTCGCGCGCGTATGGAACGACTCGCTTCCGTCTTTGGTATCGACGTCCTTTCCTATGCGATTCTCTCAAATCACCTCCATATCGTCGCTCGGACTCGACCCGACATTACTCGTGAATGGTCAGACCAGGATGTCGCGCTGCGATGGCTCCGTATTTTTCCTGGGCAGCGAATGGATGAACATTTGGCTGACCCCACCACAACCGCGGTCGATACTTTGGCCAA
>JAIPFP010000119.1 GCA_021736575.1 Pirellula sp.
TTTAGTGCGTTTCTTGCTCCAGTGCCGATCGATGAACGCAAGGATCCATTAGGTCCACATGCTAGCCGCAATGGCAAGCGAAGTAGCGACAAAGGTTTTCTGGCGATGGCCGAAGCGGAGTATCTGGAAATCCTGGATTGGTTAGCACGCGACAAGGTCGTTGGAAAGCGAGGATCGACACCACGAACTGTACCACCGGTCTTGGAACGACTTGGCATCGAGCCCACGCTTTGGTCAGCGATGGTGAAGGATTTTGGAAGAACCTTTATGAACGTAGCCGGAACGGCAAAGAGTGTTTCGGAGGCTCGCAGTCTTAAGACGCATCGCAAGTTCTACCTAGCGCGTGTTTAAACGGCGTGTTTAAGCAACGCTTTCTTAGCAAAATCTAAATTGCGACGCCTTGCTGGAACGGCAGTAATGGAGAATGTCTGCGCCTATTTCGAATGATTGGAATTGAAATAGAGCGACAATCTCTATTTCGCGAGCAGTTCTTGCCGAAGATTTCGAACCAAGGGGCTGAAAACCGATACCACACATCAAAGTGTCGTGTCCCCAAATGCAATCGGCATCGACTACAAGCACTCGGCATGAACATTGGAAAGATACTGAAGACAACGGATGAATGACCGTTTTTCCGAAGCGGCTTGGATCAGACCAATTCGGCGAATCCCTCACGGCCATTTGCAGGCAATACCGCCAACATTTGCAGGCAATACCGCCAAAAATAAATACTGCGAAATTCCCCTGCAAACCCTGTCATGCACCCACGCTCCTAGTTCTGCCATTTTTGATATGGTTTCTTGGCTCGCCGATCGCTATTCTTCGCAAGGTATTCGAAAGAATGGTAGCAAAGTCATAGGAGTCCATAGTCATGAGCAACGGATTGGGTCTATTTGGTTGGATTCGCGATGGGGTCAAGCAGTCTGTACTCCTTGGGGTCAGCGATGCAATTGACACCATCGGTTCACCCGACGATCATCGCGAGCTGAATCCAGCTTTGATGTCGTTTGCGAAGCAGAGTGTTTCCGCTTCCAACGTTCGAATGGAGGAAGCCAGTCCTCGCAAATTGCCCAGTGCCACCGGTCGGAAGCGATTAGGGCGTTCTCTGCGAGATATCGAGCAACCCAAACCGGCGTCGTAGCTTCAAGCGATGCTTACTTTTTTCGTTTGTTTATTCTTAGCCCGCTGGCTCTATTGCAAGAGTTTATGGAAACGTGCTCGCTTGGCTTGGGCCGTTGTCTTTTTTTTGTTCGCTGGCTGTAGTCGATTGGGCCAAGTGCCAACGACGACGTTGTCTATTCCATCGATAACGCTAGGACCAAAAACAAATCTAGCAAACCCCATCAACGTCAACACGCAAGATTCCGAGTTTCTATGGAATCAAATCGTTGACACCGTGGAAGATTACTTTCAGATCAAAAGCGAACAGCGTCCTACTCGCGACAACACTCAATGGTTCGAAGGTCGGCTGGAAACGTTTCCTCAGATAGGAGCCACTTACTTAGAACCGTGGCGAAAAGACGCACTTGAAGGCTTCCAACGATGGCAAAGCACCTTGCAAACGATGAGACGCACCGCCACTATACGAGTGATTCCAACGAACGAAGGATTCAGCGTTGGCGTCGAGGTCATTAAGGAGCTGGAGGACGTAGATCGTTCACAATTCTCCTCGGAAGGGTCCGCGATCGCACGCCATGACGGTACCATTGTTCGAACCGGTGCCAACTTAGCTGGTCAACCGATTACGCTCGGTTGGATTCGCCAGGAAAATGATGCGGATCTTGAGCAACGATTGCTTCGCGAAATTCTTGGGCGTGTTTCCAACGTTCAGCCACCGCGACAACCATTGTTGAAACACTGAGGCATTGTTGGTAACGCGGTTGCGATGTGGATCAGCCGCGAAATTGAGCCAAGAGCGTTACGGCCAAGAGCGATAAGATAGAATAGACCAAGGATCATTGTCATGAAAAAAGACGACTTAAGTTTGTCCTACAGCGCTCGCAAAGCGTTGACCGTCCATTTGGGAGAAAGCGCAGGGAACGAAATCGCTTCCTTGATCCAACGCATGGCGGCCCAAATCGAAGAACTGAAGCGAGGCAAAGTGAGCGTGACCCAAGTCGTTCCGAGCGCAAATAAACTCGATCCACTAACTCAAGCCCTGGATAGCGAGACGTTCTAGAAATTACGCGGAGCGTGATGGTTCCGAGCATCGGCACCCGAAAACCCTAGGTTGACGGGAAGCAGAGCTTCCAAAATGTCGTTACCAAGCAGAGCTTGGTAACGAGAGCTATGCAGAGCTTGGTAACGAGAGCTAAGCAGAGCTTGGTAACGAGAGCTAAGATAGCGACGACAACTTGTGAGAATGATCGCATACCGCGATCGGCCATCGCGATAAATGCTGAATCGCAACCGCTTCAGCCATGCTTGGCACAAACACAAAAGCCTTAGAGAAAGGGACATGGGTGAGTCTTAGGTCCCCTGCCAGACGCCATTCCTTTTCTGCGGTCCAGTCTTGCGAGTTCGTTCGATTCGAAACGATTTGGCTATAAGTCAACTGTCCGTCGCTCATCTTTTTCGCTTGCTCTCGATCGACATAACTTACCGGCTTGACTCCAAACTCAATCAACCACTCCTGATCGATCATGATGCCATAAGGCTCCCAATCCCATCTCGACAAATGAGATTGAAAACGTCGCCTCGCCAACAATTGGTCGATGGGTACTTCGGAGAAGCAAACCGTTTCGATATCTCCTCTACGGTAATTCCTAGTCGCAAGAAGTCGCTGTTGCGATAAGATACGCTTAAGCGATGTGATAACATCAGGATATTGCAACCAAGGGGAATGTAGCAACTCGTCATGAAATTGATCTAGAGATTGATCCGGCCAAGGCCCACGTCTAGCGCGTGTGCAATGGATCAGGAGCTTACGATTCGAACCAATCAAACTTCGCAAAGGAAGGATTGGCTGCCAAGTCGACTGAACGGCTGCCTCCGTATGCGCATGGTCATCCGTTAGGTCAATCGCAATCCAGCCAATCGCTCCGCGCTGCAGCCAGTCGGGACAACTGGCTGTCGATGTTCTTGGCTTCATCGAGCTTAAGGAAACATACGTTGACGCGTCCTTGAACTCATCCTTTTCTAACCGCGTCTCGATGAGCTGCGCGATCTTACCTCCCTCTCGCACGTTCAACGCAAACAGATGGTCCGCCAGAAATACGGCCGCTCGGTCTTGCAGCGGAATTGGACTCACATCCTGCGGATCCTTACCCAAAACGATCCTGCCTTGAAAGCAAGCTTGGTTGAGGTTTTCTAATTGTCCGTGGTTGATTTTCGTTCGGCCAGCATGATCGTCGATTTCGATTTCGAGCCATGGCACATGCATCCGGCGGCAAGCGTGAAGGATTGACTCGGAGTACGGGGTGTTCGTTGCACACAGGATTCCCCAACCCTGTTGTTGAGCTAGGTGCAAGGCCGACTGCAACGACGATTGCCAATCAGAACTTGTGAACCCAAACTGGGAATTGTGCGAGGAAACAACGGCAAGCCATGATCGAGGAGGGATCCGGTTGGATGAGTGTTCAACCCGAAAAGAAATATGCCCCAACAGACTCGGTAAGACATGCGCCCAAGGAACAGGATACTCTGCAATGGGCTCAACGGGTTTCGTTAAGGATTGTGTTGGCGATGGAGGCATATCGCAGTGTTTTGTAATTTTTGTTTTTCGATGTCGTACTCAGCGACTGGTTCCAAGGCCCTGCCTGGTTGCCTGGTTCCAAGGCTCTGCCTTGGAACCCACTGAATCGCAGGCTCTGCCTGCCATTCCAATTAGTCGACTACTTGATCGTTCTGACAGGCTTTAGCTCCCACTTCTCACCGAAGAAGTCCGCGTCCGCGATTTTGCCGGGCCAACGAGAATCAGGGGGAGTTGTGATGTCCACCACGGCCCAATCGGGAAGCTTTGGAACTTGACGTGCGTTGTTGAGGTAGTCGTACTCACGATACGTAAAGCCACTGTTGAGAACAATGTACCGTTCGGGATTGAGCGGATTCGGGTAAATCAAAACTGGGGCGTGTGTTTTGGAAGCGTACTTGCGATCGCCGACGACGATTTGCTCTCCGCCCCACTGGATTGGCAGTTTATCAGCAATTTTCGCAAGCGTTGGATTGCTTTGCGCATCGCCCCAAAGGATCAGATTGTTGTTTTCGATATCTTCCGGTTTGAGATCCTCGGAGGATTTCATTCGCACGTCGCCTCGCATTTGTCGATGCCATTCTCGCACGGCGTGTTGGAATTCCGACTCAACCCACTTGTCCACTTCCGGATGACGCCCGGCTTTGGACGGCTTAACGAAGAGAAAACTCTCCATGAAGGCATCGTCGATCGGGCCCTGAAGGCCGTGCTTTTTGACAAGTTGTGTGGAGGCGGGCTCGATGGGTGAGACTTGCTCCCACTTGTTACCGGTATTTCGCAGACGAACGCCCCAGGAGCGGTCTGATTTCCGGGGTGCCGATGCTCGAAAAACTTCGGGAGAGGTGAACCATTCCTGCCTTACATTCCCTTTTGCCAAAAGAAGTTCTTGGTAGGGAACGATCGCCACCTGATTGATCCCCAGCATTTGATCGGCCGCGAAATCGATCGACACATCCGAAATGTTTTCGACTGCGATCACTATGGAGCCTATGGAGTTGAGTTTCGCGACTGCAATGGCTGGCTTCCAATGTTCTTCCATCGCATTGACCGTGATCCAATGCGATCGGTTGTATTTAAGTGTTGTCGTTGTAAACGAGAGTTTGGTTGGAGCGTCATTTGTTCGAATACGATCGAGCGTTGCCAATCGCTTTTCTATCTCGACGCGGGCCGTTGGATCGATTTTGTGGGCTGTCCTTGGGGCAATGATGTGCGTCAGCTCAAAGCGTTCGCTCTCCGGCAAATTCCAACACGCCTCCGCCATCACATCGGCTGCTTGCTTTTGTTTGTCGATCTCGCCGCTGTAAGCGATGGTCGGCAATGCTTGCAGATTGCGAGCCCAAGTTGGGCAGTCGTACATTTGCCAAAGCTTTTGCTCATACCAAGTCGGCTTGAGATCTTCGGATTGAAACACCTTAAGAAATTGTGGCGTCTCCGAGAAACCGGCTCCTGGATTGGCCGCGAACCATTTGTCTGGATAGTGGACCGCCAGATGCCAAGCAGCAGCTCCACCCATCGAGAAACCTCGAATAGCGACTCGTTTGGGATCGATCGGGTAGTCTTGCAACGCGTGTTCGAGGACCTCGAGCGTGTCGACTTCACCGGCTAGTTTGTTGGCGTTGCAATAGCGACCGAAGGGATGAATCATGATCGTATTTTTGGCTGGAATGGGATCCGAGCTCGTCATACGCGATGCAATGAATTGCAGTTCGAGTCCCTTTTCGGCTCGTCCGCGGCACCAAATGTCTGCGCGATGTTGGCCGGGGCTAATGTTTGGCCCGTCCCAAACGACGCCATAAGGCTGAACGGTCCCGTCCAGTTTTGAACGGTAGCCGCGAACAACAGGTCCTGATTGCTTGAGCCAGTAGAAGACTGGCGACTTTGCATTTTCCAGGGCTTTGGCCCGACTTGATCCCTCGCTCAACACATCCATGGCACGGCTCGCATCCTTGGCTTCGAAGAATCCGTCCTCTTTCAATGCTAGATCGACAGCACGCGCGAAGACTTCCACGTCAGGCAAGTATTTTTGAATCTGTGGCGATTTGTTGTTTCGAAGCTTAGCGATGGTTTCGTTGAGCGATTGGAGCTCGGTCTCTAGTTTGCTTCGTTCGTCGGGGGTAATCATCACGCCTGGAGGTGGCACAGGTCGCACGGATGCGATTTGATTATCGGCAGGGCCATCTGCTAGGGCGTTTACACTCGCCAGTAAAAAGGTGGCTAGGAAAGCGAATCTCAAACGTTGCATAGGTGGGTGCTTTCGAGGCAGAAAGGAGCGTTCTGCGAAAGGGTTTCATAGCGGGGAGGATAAACCAATCGAGCCGATTCTACGTCATTCCAGTCGCATTCACAATTAATCGCCAAAACGCAAGTTCATGATTGAGCAAAAAAACGCAATCGAGAGTATGCTAATCGCATGTGTAAAACTCCTGCGGTCCGTTTGAGCCAAGTCGCGCTATGACGGAACCTGATCCAGAAAAGCCACCACGTCGCGAGCGATATCGAGGCAAGAATCCTCGTGGATTCGAACAAAAATACAAGGAACAGCAGCCTGAAAAGTATCCATTGGATATCGCCAAAGTACTAGCAGGTGGCAGGACACCCGCAGGTTCACATCGCCCCATCATGGTCCGAGAGATCCTCGAAGTGCTCGATCCAAAGCCGGGCGATTTCGCTGTCGATTGCACGCTGGGTTATGGTGGACATGCAACGTCGTTGTTGTCTGCCATCCAGCCTCATGGCCATCTCCTCGGCTTGGACGCCGATCCAATCGAACTGCCAAAGACCGAGGCACGATTGCGTTCCCTAGGCTATCCGGACGATTCGATCGCGGTGCATCGCACGAACTTCGCTAGCCTCAGTCAAATCCTTGCCATGGAGGCACCGGAGGGTGTGCAAATCATTCTGGCCGACTTAGGCCTCTCCTCCATGCAAATCGATGATCCAGCGCGAGGCTTTTCCTTTAAGACGGATGGTCCTTTGGATATGAGGATGAATCCTTTGCGAGGTCGATCTGCATCCAAGTTGCTAACAGCCTTGAAAATTGAATCGTTTTCCTTATTGCTTGAGATCAATTCGGATGAACCGAAGGCGATGCGTATTGCGAGAGCCATTCTCGATGCTCACGCGCGATTGCCCATCGATTCCACGTTCAAGTTGGCTGAAGTGATTCGTTCGTCGGTGACGTCGCAACGCCAATACGATAAAGACGAATCCAACGACACGGTGCGCCGCGTTTTTCAAGCGTTGAGGATTGAGGTTAACGATGAGTTCTCGGTCTTGGATGCGCTGCTTAAGCAGATCCCAGAATGTTTGGTGTCTGGAGGTCGAGTTGCTATCATGACGTTCCACTCGGGTGAGGATCGACGAGTGAAGCATGCGTTCAAACAAGGACTGATCAACGGCATGTACGCGAAAATTTCCGATGAGATCATTCGCCCATCCATGCAAGAGCAACGAGCCAATCCGAGGTCCTCATCCGCAAAACTTCGTTTTGCCGTTAAGCGGGACGTCAAGAAACAGTCGCAATGCTAGCTACATAATCGGCAAGACTGTTAAGACAGTTAAAATCCGTAGTTCGTGCAGAGCTGGTATTACGGGAATCAACAACAGGATCGTTAAACGCCGAAAGAAGGGAAAGCTGGGTTTCATTCAGTCCCTTTATTCGGCGGCAAAACGATAATGAGTGATCAAACTCAAAAACGCAATTGGTTGCGAAAAACACTGCGTCTCGCGTGTGTCACTTTGTTTGCGGCACAATCGATCTCATCGTCGACGGGCTGCAATCGAGCCCACTACCGCAATCGGGCCGACCAAGAAGTCACGAACCTCATTGGCGAAAAAATCGCGGATGCAAGTTCGCCAGATATCCGCAGTATTCAAGTCGACCGAGCGTCACGGATGTTCGATCCGTTCAATCCGGATCGCCCGCCCATGCCCGAAGATGACGATGTCTCTCATCAATATATGAAGGTGCTTAACGGCAAAAAGGGCTATCCGCTTTGGGACGTGAACGGCAAGACCAACACAGCTGAGAACCCAATTTGGTGGCAGTATCTGCCACTCGATGAGCGAGGCGTTCTCGTTCTCGACGCGGATACGGCAGTCAGAACAGCGGTGCTTCACAATACGGTATACCAGTCCGAAATTGAAACGCTTTACCTGTCTGCGTTGGACGTCAGCACCGAACGCTTTTTCTTGGGAAACCAGCTCTTTGCTGGCTACACAACCGTCTATACAGCCGATGGCGCTCTGCGACGTGGTGGCGGTGGGAACAGCAGTTCGAACTTGAACGCATCGGCCTTTTCCAGGGGAGTACGTCCAGTCGCGCTCCGGCGACAGTTCACCAACGGTGCGGATATGATCATCGGATTTGCTAATTCAATGACATGGCAATTTGCTGGCCCAGACACTCAATCCGCCACGACATTGGTCGATTTGAGCTTAATTCAACCGTTGTTGCGAGGCGGTGGACGCGATTTGATCATGGAACGTTTGACGTTGGCCGAGCGTACGTTGCTCTATAACGTGCGTTCCTTCGAAAGATACCGGACTGGATTTTATACGACGATCACAGTCGGAAGAGCTGCCGAACCAGGCCCAACGCGTCGAGGAGGATTGTTCGGCGGTGCAGGTCTCCAGGGCTTCACCGGTTTAGGGGGTGGCTTCGGCACCGTTGGGAACGTCCAGACGAATACTGCGGGTGGATTTGGTGGCGGTGGTGGGGTGCCAACCGTTGGCGGATTCCTAGGCTTAGTCCAAAACCAATTGCAGATTCGAAATGTCGAAGAAAACGTTGCAAGACTTCGTGAAAACGTTGCTCGATTTGAGGATGCTCTCCGAGAACAACTAACCGTCGTATCCGCTACTCAGGATGCAATTCCAAGCCAACAATTGCAAGTTTCGCAAACCAGGCAAGCGTTGAATTCGCTGCAAGCAAGTCTATTGCAACAAAAATTCAATTATGAGCAATCGCTGGACGCCTTTAAAGTAACGCTTGGGCTACCTCCGTATGTGTGTGTTGAAATCAAGGACCCCATTCTTGATCAATTCAATTTAATCAGCGACGATCTGAAAGAACGACGCTCAAGAGCCAACGACTTGCGCGAAGCGGTTGGCAATAGCAACAGTAAATTGCTAGAGCTGAGTCCCATTGAAATAGACGGAGCGACTGGCAACAAGTCCCGCTCGATGCCCTGGAACAAGGACACGGCGCAAGCAATCAACGAAATTCGAGGGAAAATCGATGCCATTGAATCGCTTCGTCGAACCATTCTAGGTCGAGACTTTCCGGAAGTACGAGCCGACATCGAGAAGCTTAAGGGCATCGTTGGCCCAAGAGAAAAGGAGTTGGCTCGCTTGCGACAACTCTATGAGCAAGAGCGCGGGACCGTATGCAGCTTATTGCCAACCGCGACCTTGGACATAGCGTTGTTGGATTCCGATCAAATTCGATCTTTGCCAGCGAACTTGACCGAGGAGCTTGACAAGTTGGAAACTCGGTTCAAAGAGCGCGAACAAAAGATCAACTTGCTCGATATCAATTTAGAGAAGATCCTTTCGAATCGAGATGGATCCAATCCCAAGGCGATTTTTGAGTCAGTTCGGGACAATGCCCTGTTGCCTAGCCAGAGTATTCTTTCCGAATTCGCAGAAGACGTCTTGGCGCTTCAGGTGTTACAGGCTCGAACTAGAATCGAAAGCGTAATGCTACCGACTGTAGACCTCTCCGCCGAGGAAGCTGTCGAAATCGCTCGCGTCAATCGACTTGACTGGATGAACAGTCGAGCGAGTCTTGTCGACTCGTGGAGAGCCATCGAAGTCGTAGCGGATAGCTTGGAAAGCACTCTTGATGTGGTTTTCTCCGGGGATTTGCAAAATGCAAACGACAATCCGTTTTCACTGAAAGCTAAAACTGGACGCTTGCGAGCAGGTCTACAGTGGGATTCCCCCTTGACCCGTATGCAAGAACGCAATCAGTATCGCCAAGTACTCATCGAGTACCAGCAAGCCAAACGAAACTACTACCGATTCGAAGATGGTGTTTGGCAAACATTGCGTTCGCAACTGCGAAACATTCGTTACAACCAATATAACTTCGAGTTACAGCGTTATGCAGTTCGCATTGCCGCACAGCAAATCACGATCAACGAAGACTTGCGTCAAATTCGTGAAACGCTGAGCCTTTCGTCGGGCCCAACTGCGGCACGAGATAGCGTGTCTGCTTTGCAGGATTTGCTAACGGCACAAAATACATTTCAAGGAGTTTGGGTTTTTTACGAAGCCCAACGCAGAAATCTTGACCAAGAGTTAGGCACAATCCGAGTTGACGCGGATAACATTTGGGTTGATCCAGGTGCAATCACGTCGGAAGCGTACGGTTTCGGCGCAGCGAATTCCGGCGGGTTGCAACAAGGCGGAATGGAAAATGGTCAAATGATGTGGTGTGAACCGACCGGGACTCTCGAAGCGGTTCCGCCAGTTATGTTCGATACAAACTCACTGCCTAGTCCAGCCAATCGAGAAGTACCAGCACGAGAGGCGATACCCTTTCAATTTAAGTAGCCTCAGAATATCTCGCAACAAGACCAAGACCACATGGAATTCCGAGACGATGACGATGCAGCATCCTTGCTGCTATTTGGCAAAGAGCATTTTATGCGACGGGCGATTGAATTGGCTCAGCAGGCGGCTACTGAGAACGAAGTGCCTGTAGGGGCAATCATCGTGTACAAGCACAGTATCATCGCTGCGGCATACAATCAGCGAGAGAACTTGGCGGACCCAACCGCACACGCCGAGATGATCGCGATCACGCAAGCAGCAGCCTACCTAAAATCATGGCGACTGCTCGAATGCGAATTGTACGTGACACTCGAACCCTGCCCGATGTGCGCCGGCGCAATTCTGCAGTCGAGGATTCCACGCGTCATCTATGGTGCTATTGACAACAAGGCGGGAGCGGTCGAATCGCTCTTTCACCTTCTGTCTGACTCGAGGCTCAATCATCAGTGCGATATCACCAGCGGCGTTCTCGCATTGGAATGCGGACGCATGCTGACTGAATTCTTTGAGAACAAGCGCAGGCTCGACAAGAAGTAACCGTGTGGTATATCGGTATGAGTCTTAAAGTGAAACAAACTGATAGCCGTTGGGCGATAGCCCCGGTTCTCGACGAATGTCGAGCAATTAGAAAACCGGGGCTATCGCCCAACGGCTTATTGGTATGAAAAACATAGGCGGATGTGCTTGGCACGCCCTGTCGTCCCCTCATCCCCAGCCCTTCTCCCCGGAGTACCTGGGAGAAGGGAGCAAGATTTCATACTTCGTCGCTGTTGCCTTCGTTGCCATAGATAGATAGTAAGACTTGGCATAGGAACTTCGAGACGAGATTTCTAGTCAGCCAAGAATTTGTTCGCCTATTGCCAGCATTTCTCGGCAGTCCAGGAATTGATTGTTGGATTGAAACAACGAGGCGATGCAAGCCTTATGGATTTTCATCTTCAATCCTCCAACTCCCAGCGCCCCGTAGTCGAATCGGTCGCCCCGTTGCGTTCCTTTGTCCATCAACTCGATCCCCTCGATGCCGCTCGGCGGAACTGCGTTGAGGTCGATGGCAACTCGTAGTTTCTTTGCAGCAGCGAGCTGTTTGGATGGCAGCAGCCTTGCTCCGGTTGCACCGCAACCAAACACCATGTGGCAATTGTTGAGGGCTTCGCCCAGAGCGAGCGTATCCGCGGAACAAATCGGGGTGAAGCGATCGGATGCGCTGCCGTTGGCTACCAATCTTTCGATGCATTCGAGGGAACGTTCGAGCAGTCGTGACGCGACGATGACGTTGCAGTTCGCGCTCGCTAAAATCTGACAGATACGCTGGCCGACGGCGCCTGTTGCGGCCAGCACCAGTGCGGTCGACTTCTCGAGCGACTGGTGTTTTTTTGCACAAAGCACGGCTGCAGCCGCAGTGCTGTTCGCACCATTGCTATCGAGCATGATTGAGATCCGGAATGGATCGAACAGGGTCGCCTTGGCTGCGGTTGCGATGGCTTCCCCCTCGCTCACATTGCTGCCACCCACAAAAATGGCTGTATTCTTTAGGTCGGCAGGACCACGCGTATACATGGCACCGTGGACCAATGCTCGAACTTCGTCAGGACTCACGTTGGAGTATTGGAGTAACTTGTCGACGCCCGAATCGATCGCCACCACGGCATCAAAAACGCTGGCCTGGGAATCGGTGTCCAATTGAATTAAGATTTTTGGTTTGCTCATGGCCCTATTGAAGCTTGCAGAGACGTTCCCGTCAAGAACTACGCCGTCCATCGCCAACCTTGGATCAGCTCGGTGATGCGGCCACATCGGTATGAGTCTTCGAGTGAAACAAACTGATAGCCGAAGGGCGATAGCCTCGGTTCTCGACGAATGTCGAGCAATTGGAAAACCGGGGCTATCGCCCAACGGCTAATTGGGTTGAAAAACGTATGCGGATGTCCTTAGCCTCACTTCATACGAAAAAAATTGCCCAAAGACCAGCCAGCCCAAGTACCGCCACTAAGGTAGCGACCGTGATGCTCAATGGCCAGACAGACAGTATGGGTGGCTCTCCTCGCCGTAATCTTCGAAGTGCTCGCCCATGCGAGACGCTCGAAAGCACCATCGCTACAATTCCAATGATGATCAACGTTGTTCCAAATTGAATGGCCGCTGCATGAAGTCGACTTGGATCCCGCGCCAATGGATCATGAGGAAGGGACCGAAAAAATCCGACCATTCCAAATCCAAAACTTGCAAACGTCAGTGACGTTCGGATCCACGCCAGCGTAGTTCGGTCCAATGCCAACTGGGTACGGTAGTTGGCCATATCGGTTCGCTCATGTGCAAGATCGACGCGAGGATCTTTTGAGTCGGATGTTAGTGGATTCAAGCAAGTCCTTTCAAAAATGAGGTCGTTTTGGTTCGTAAACGTTAACCTCAAAAACGGTGGTTGGCAAGAAATCATAGGCCATGTGCTGACAATGTCCGGGCCTTTGTTTGGACGGGACAAACGGTCCCATCCTACTCACCAGTAGCCACAAAGCACAACAATCCACAGGTCAAGCCTGTGGTATTCGAATCCCGTCTATTTCGAGTAGACCGGAAGTATACGTACCTCCGCACGCTTGTAGGCCACGCGACCATTTACGATCGCAGTCTCTACATAAGTGCGGTAGTCCAATGGACTGCCATCGAGCAAGAGAATGTCAGCGTCTTTGCCAACTTCGATGCTTCCGATTCGCTTTTCCAAACCCAGCATTTTGGCGGGTGTAATGGTCAGCGCCGCGAGGGCCGTTTTTTCACTGGCCCCGCCGCGAACGGCGAAAGCGGCTTCTAACGGCAAGCTCGACAGGTCGCGACCTGCAATCCCATCCAGACTCATCGCATTGCTAAGCGCAGTCAACGCGAACGGGACTCCAGTCTTTTCTAGTACCCGCGACATTTCAATCCAAGTGCCCGACGTTTGCTCCTCACCAAAACGAGGCGCTCGGCGTCTGCGTGGAGTGTACACAACTTCCGTGCCGGCTTCAGCCAATTCCTCTGGAATCACCCATGCCTCAGCCGCTCCGGTGAGAACCAATTTGTAGCCCAGTTCCTTCGAAAGATTGATCTGGTCTCGTATATCCGAAACCGTATTGGCTGCGATGCGAAGCGGGATCTCTCGTTTGACTAATCGTAGCACTTCGTCGCTAACCGGCTTGCGTGGAGGTTGCTCTTTCTTGCCCGAAGCGATGACTTTTTCATGCGAGGCTTGGTCTAGCAAATACTTTTTGGCTTTCGCAATTTGCTCGCGCCATGAATACTCACCCAACGCACCCGACATCGAGCCAGGTGTCATGTCCAAGAACGCTGACTCACTGACCAGCATGCCCTCCAGTTTGCCATACGACATCTTGAGGACCACGCTCTTTTGCTGTGTTGCAGGTGCCTCGGGAGTGTTCTCGATGGGCTCGGTTGGAATGATCGGCAATCCGCAGCATTTGCAGAGCGAAACAAATGGTCCGTAGTCTCGTTGCGCGGTCTCCACGATGGCATCGTTTTCTTCAAGGTCTGGATCAAATCCAAGAAAGCGCTCCGTGATTGGGAAACCATCGGAAACACCTCGCCGACCGAAACCAAACCCTCCGGCGCGAATCTCCACGCAGGCCGTCGTAATTCCAATCCCAAGTCCTAAACTAAGATTTCGATCGAACGGATCGAGTGTGTCGAATACTTTGGCATTGCGGTCCGAGCTAGACCCGCCGCCGGTCGCTAAACCCATTCGCCCCACGTCGACAGCGACGAATCCTGGCGTTACTGTCTTTCCAACCGCGTCGATCTTGGTGGCACCTTCAGGTACCTTCACGTCTTGACCAACCGCAGTAATCTTGCCCCCCTCGATCAAAATGGTACCGCCGCGAATCCTCTCTCGAGTAACGGTGATGATGTCGCCGCCAACGATTGCTAGAATTTCTTTGGTAGGTGGCTTTTTGCTGGGTTCCGCAGGTTTTGCCGCGTCCTGGGCTGGCAGTGCCGACACGTTGAAGCATGCGATGAGGAAGCCGAAAAACGTTGCTGTTTTAGTTTTCATCTATTTGCTTCCCTTCGACAAATACACGTTGAATGCTAGTGGTCGCAGCAAATGGATCGCCATCCAGGATGAGGAAGTTGGCTTTCTTGCCAACCTCGAGTGACCCAACTTCGCCGTCGACTCCAATAAGTTTTGCTGGCATCATTGTAAGAGCCTCTAAAGCCCTCTGTCGGCTTAATCCGTTGTGGACAAGCGAACTAACGGCGAATAGCGGCGTGTCGAGTTGAGCGCGGAATTCGTTTTGACCAAGCGATAGCGAAAAGGCAAAGGGCATTTCCTTTTCGCTCAAGAACTTCGGAATGTTGATTCGATCGCGAGTGTTCGGGACAAAATCGATGCGAGGCGGGAGGATCGCGACGTGTGACTTGGGATCCAAATCACTGCTTGCTTCAAACAAATCGGAACCCGATGCGATGAATACCAGCTTTGCCTGTTTACTCTCCTTGGTCGCGGCGACGCAATGAAGGATCGTGGCGGCGTTGTTCAAGTTGACGAACAAGCTAGACTTGCCTTCTCGAACTTCGGTCCACAATTTTTGCGTGGGACTGACCGGTGGTGTTGCACCAGGTGTTGCACCAGGTGTTGCACCCGCTGGTGGACGAGGGCCGCCTGGACCGCTACCAGGAGCACGCAAACCGTTTCGCAACAGTTCCAGACTTGGTGTTGAATTGGTGACGCTTACCAAAAGTTTTCCGTCTTGATTGACGATTTGTGCTGACTTGACAGTTGGTTGAACGATCACCGATTGGGCGTAGCCGCTGACCACCAATTGCAACGTCGTGATTCCGCTGCGAGTCGCGGCCTTCCAGTCGATGTTATCCAAATCGATACTGTCCGAAATTTTGGTAAACGACGTTGAACTTGAGGGAGGACCGCCAGGCACAGTAATCGTTTGCCCGCGTACAACAATCGTGCGGGTCTCACCGGCAGACTGGGCATCGCGACCAACCGTGACAACGTAATAGGGATCTACAATGCCAGGCATAATTGTCTTACCTTTGGCGTCGATGACCTGCGCTGCAAGCGGAATCTTGACATCTTTGCCAATCGCTTCGATCTTTCCATCGCGGACGAGAATGACTCCATCCTCGATCACACCCGCTTTGCTGACTGTCTCAATCTTGGCGTTGCGGATAGCAAGTGACCGTTGAGCGAAGCATTGGTTCTCTGCCAAGATGGCAAACACCAGGAACATCGCGAGTCGTTGGATTAATGGGTTCAGGTTGCACATTCGATTTTTTGTGGCGATGAAGGTAAGCTCGATGATCAAAACCGGCGTCGATCAATTTGGGTGTCGTAAACACTTTTGCCATCAATGAAAACTTGCTTCACGTGATTTCTCGGATCGATGATCGAACCGGTTGTAATAACGATATCCGCATCCTTGCCCTTTTCTAGTGATCCGACTCGGTGATCGATCATGAGGGCTTTGGCCGGCTCGATCGTCACGCCTCGAACTGCTGCCTCCTCGTTCCATCCGTAACGAACCGCCATGGCGGCTTGGAAAAACAGTTCCTCTTGCGGAACAACGGGCGAATCGGTGTTCACGCCCAAGGCCCTTGCGTTCCGATTGGCGTATTCTGCCACGAGACCTCGAATCTGGCCTCGATCTCGATCGTAGTGAAAGCCGCGCGGTCCGACCATGATCGGAATATCTCGTTTCAAAATCTCGTCCGTCAACTTGTAGGCATCGAACTCGCTGTGATCGAGAACCACCTTCAAATTCATTTCATCATGCAGGATACGCAACGTCGACTGAACCACTTGATAAATCTGAGTGTGAACGACGACAGGTATCTCGCGATGAAAGAGGGGCTTGAAGTACTCCAGCCGCAGATTCATCGGAGGTTCAGCCTTGGTTCGTCCCGCTTTGAAATCATCCCATTGCCGAACATAAAGTTGCCCCTCGATCAATTGTTGACGAATGACATAATTCATTCCGCCGCGACCGGAGCCAACCTCGCCGTCCTGGCGCTCTGGATTACCCGCTTGAGCGATTTTGAGCACCCCCGGGGCTTTGATGATGATGTCCGATAGTTTACCTGGTCCTGTTTTCATCAGCGTACCCCAGCCACCCATGTTGGTTCCACTACCCGGAATAAAGCAAATGGTGGTAACGCCGCCTGCGATGGCGTTCTTGAGTTGATCGTTGTGAGGGATGATCTGATCCCAATTGCGAAGCTCTGGGTTGGTTTGATAGACCATCTCGTTCAAGTCGCCAGATCCACCGACGTGCGCGTGGGCCTCAACCAAACCGGGCATGGCAAAAGCGTCCGGATGGCGAATTTCCTGGTAGCCATCCGGAACGTTGATGTCTTTGGTCTTGCCAACCGCTTCTATCTTGCCCTCAGATACTAAAATCGTGCCCCCGATAATCGGTTCGCCAACGCACGTCAGTACCTTGCCGACATGGATTGCAAGTTTTGGTTTCGCATCCTCTGCGAAAACAAGCTGAGGTAAAGCCAGTAATGATAGCATGCATGCAAGGAGCATTTGATAGACGTGAGACACTCTGGCAGCCTGTGCTACGGGGGCGGTAATCATTATTTGCTTTCCTTTTCATAGACCCAGTTGCCATCGATCATGACGGCCAGAACTTCACTTGAAAGTTCAAATGGCGGGCCACTCCACACGACTAAGTCGGCGTCTTTCCCAAGCTCAATGGACCCGACGGTTGTCAGTTTCAGAAAATGGGCCGGACCTAACGACATGCCTCGCAATGCATCTTCTAATCCAAGTCCCTTGTAGACCGCATAAGCGACCACGTCTGGCAGTTTGCTCGTCCCGGTAGTCGTCTGTGATTGGAATGCAATCGGCGCCCCTGCGGCCGCGATCTCCGCCGGAAAATTGATGACTTGCCCATCCTCTTCGCCAATCAACATTGGCCCTATGACGACCAAGACTCCGTTCTTCGCTAAGAGCTCAGCCGCCTCGGCGGCAGCTTTACCTGATACGATGGCCGTTGTTAGATCGAATTCGGTGCGAAACAACTTGATGGTCAACTCAATCGCCTTGGACTCGTTGGCTTCCACCATCGCGACGATTTTCTTTGCAAAGAGAGCACGATACGGCTCGAGCGGCTCAGTCATCGGCGGCTTCTTGGGCTCGTCCGGTTTCTTGGGCTCGTCCAGTTTCTTGGGTTCGTCCAACGTCGACTTGGTCGGCTCTGCTTGCTTTGCGTCGGCAGGTTTAGTCTCTGCCGATTTCGAATCGGATGGCTTAGCGTCGGCGGGCTTGTTAGCGTCGGGATTGCTTGCGTCGGGCTTACCTGCGTCAGGTTTGCTTGCTGGCTCGGTTTTTCCATCTGCCGATTTCTTGGCGTCAGCCGCTTTCGCTTCCGCGGCTTTCGCTTCAGCCTGTTTGGCCTCAATGGCTTTGGCCTCCAAAGCTTTTGCAGCGTCAAACTGCTTTTTTGCAGCGTCATATTCTTTCAATTTGATTTCGTAGGCGGCGAAGTCGGCATCGTACTTGGTCCAAGCGTCCGTGTACGCTTTGCCAGCACGCAACATGCGTCGCATCGAGTCTTCGGTAGTCGTCAAGTTTCCACCCACATTGAATCGCACGGCAACCGGATCTTGGATGACTCGCGGTGCGTCCGTCAACTTGAACGCTAACACAGGGCTCGGCAGTCGCGAAGAACTAATCAACCCAGTCGTAATTCCCCCTTGTCGAGCCAAACGCACTTGATCGTTGTCGCGAGCCAGCAAGTCACCCAACTTGGCATTCAGCGGAAGTGTCTCAGCCAAGTTACCACCCAGCCCCACATTGGTCGCACAATCGAGCAAACCGGGAACAACGACACCGTTCGGAAATCGTTTGATTGCTGCATTGCGAGACGATGAAATGCTCCGTCCAATACCGCTGATCTTGCCGTTCCTAATCGCCACGCCACCTGGCACCATTCCTTGTGGCGTATAGACCGAAGCCGCTTCGATCACCGTGGATTTGCTGTCGATGTCCGCATGATATACCGATCGACCCTCAATGTAGGTCGCTAGGACTCTAGAACCTGATTCGAATGGCTTGCCGGAAAGGACCACGAAATCCGCATCGGCGGATGGTTTGAGTGCGCCAACTCGATCGCCAACGCCCATCATGTTCGCTGGGTTGTTCGTCACCATGCTCAAGATTTGCTGCGTGGAAAGACCTCCTCGTTTGAACAACGATGCCAAGAACAACATGTCGGTTAGGTCGGCATCGGTTGGAGGTCGCATCGCAAGCTTGCTACCGATGCCCGCATCAAACAGAGCCTTAGCACGCATCCAAACGTCCTCGATCGGTTTACGGTCCGGGACGGGAACCGTCGGATTGACGATTCGCCCCGCTCGCATTTCGGGACTGACTACAACACCGATGGCGGTGGCGCTCCTCCAATCGATCCCTTTCAATTCGGCGGTTTCGGTGGGATC
>JAIPFP010000120.1 GCA_021736575.1 Pirellula sp.
GTGGAACCCTCGCCAACAACTTGGCGCTAAACCAACGGTATACGAAACCCCTCCAGCCATTCCGCAAAAGAGCCTGCGTCCTGTCCTCTCAAGGGAACATCTGTCTCAATGGGTTCCGCGTGGATTTGCGGTGGTGCACTCCTCGTCTCCTGGGACGGGATTGTCACAAGGTTGCCCAACTGTGGGCGGTGATAACGAATCGCTTGCCCCAAAAGCCGTGATCGATTGGCTCAACAATCGAGCCAAGGGATTCACAACACCGGATGGTGATGAACTCGTTCAAGCTTATTGGTGCACAGGCAAAGTTGGCATGACGGGCACCTCCTATAACGGAACATTGGCCCTAGCCGCGGCCACCACCGGAGTGGACGGACTAGAAGCAATCATCCCAGTAGCCCCAAACACTTCGTATTACCACTACTACCGCTCCAACGGTCTGGTCAGACATCCAGGTGGATACACGGGTGAGGATATCGATGTACTGTACGACTTTATCAATAGCGGCAACCCCGATCGGCGCGATTTCTGCGACTGCAATGTACGCGACAAGGAAATGCGACAAGGATTTGACCGATCCAAGGGAGACTACAACTCATTTTGGGCGAATCGAGATTACATAAACGACCTTGGACCAATGAAAGCTGCATTGCTCATGTCGCATGCATTCAACGACTGGAACGTCATGCCTGAGCACAGCATTCGGATTTACTCAAGCGTAAAGTCCAAAGGGCTTCCAACGCAGCTTTTCATGCACCAAGGTGGCCATGGCGGGCAGCCTCCGATTAAGCAAATGAATCGTTGGTTTACACGGTATTTATTTGGTATTGAGAACGATGTCGAGGCGGACTCGCAAGCCTGGATCGTTCGAGAAGGGAATCGCATGAGCAAACCCACTGAATATGGCAATTATCCAAATCCAGATGCGGAAGAAGTCGATTTTCGTTTGACTCAAGGAGGAACGAAATCAGGTGGGCTGATCCCTGATGGTTTGAGTCTCGTCCAACCGCAAGGGATTGAATCACTAGTCGATGACCATTCGGTCACAGGCCCGGAGCTTGCCAAAGCCAAATCGTCACGCCACCGGCTGCTGTTCGCAACCGTCCCGCTGAAGGAATCGATGCATATCTCCGGGTCAGCTCGCGTTAGCATTCGGATGGCTTGCAACAAACCTGCTGCGTGCCTTTCCGTATGGCTTGTATCTTTGCCGTGGACCGACAGTCAACGCATCACCGACGATGTGATTACTCGAGGCTGGGCGGATCCACAAAATGCTCGTTCGCTCACAGAAGAAGAATCGTTAGTACCTGGTGAGTTTCGCGTAGTGTCGTTTGACCTGCAACCCGACGATCAAGTCATTCTCGCTGGGGAACAAATTGGTCTCATGATTTTTTCAAGCGACCACGATTTTACACTCTGGCCAGAACCAGGCACGGAACTATCGGTTGATTTGGATGCTACGAAGTTGACACTGCCAATCGTGGGTGGAGTGTCGCAAATTTCCACCTCGTTCGGTACAACTCTACCCTAGCAAATTCGAGGCAGCGGGGCCCCCGATGGTTCGTCCAGGGGTTGCCAAATCCCAAGCAGTCTCTCCACAATCACCGGTGCTGACTGCTTCTTGGTAACCTCCCCGATGATCGTCGCATGCCTTGAAACATCGAGATTCTGTAGAACCTCTATGGCGCGTGTTACGGCCGACCGTGACACCGCAGCCACAAACGTTCCCTCATTGGCCACGTACAGTGGATCCAAGCCTAACAACTCGCATGCACCTCGAATGTTCGGAGCGATGGGAACAAGCGATTCCCGCAGTTTCATCGTATGCGAGGATGCCTCGGACCATTCATGCAAGACTGCCGAAACACCACCGCGAGTGGCGTCTCGCATTGCATGCAGATCGCGACCAAGCGCATTGTGCAGGCAACGGCAGGATTCATGTAGGGGTGCACAGTCCGATCTCGGCGCAGGATTTAGCCCCAGTTGTTCGCGGGCCGCAAGAACTGCGATACCATGATGGCCTATCGGTCCGCTGACTAAGATTGCATCTCCTTCATGAAGTCGATGACTACCAAGGCTACCAATGTCTCGCACGCGCCCGATACCCGTCGTGTTGATAAAGATCTTATCGAGGACTCCTTTGGGAACTACCTTCGTATCTCCGGAAACAATAGAAACACCGCATCGCTTCGCCGCTGTTCCGATGCTCAATAGAATGCGATCGAGCAATTCAAAGGGTAAGCCTTCTTCCAAGATCAGTCCTAAAGTCAGCCACAACGGATCCGCTCCAGAGACAGCAAGGTCGTTAATGGTTCCAAAGACAGCCAACGAACCGATATCACCCCCAGGGAAAAACAGTGGCGAAACAACGTAGCTATCCGTCGTAATCGCCATATCGCCATCGTTCACAGTAAAAGTGGCTGCGTCGTTCTCAATGATGCCTGTCGAAATGGCTGCGTTGCCGCAGGAAATGGCTGGCGCAATTCTCTCGCGAAGCAGTTTTCGCATGAGCCGGCCACCTTCGCCATGAGCAAGCATTACGCGATCGTGCTGGAAGCTCGTAACGGGACACGTGGGAAATTCAATTCGATCCGGGGTCATCATTTTGATTGTAGCCACTGATAACGAAAATAAGCCGCACACGCGCCTTCGCTGGAAACCATGGGTGCCCCAAGCGGACTGTCCGGAGTACAAGCGTTGCCAAAATACGGACATTGAGGTGGTTTGATTTGACCGGACAAGACTTCGGAACTTAGGCAAGTGTTCACCACCGAAATCGGATTCACTTGGATGGTTGCAAAACGTTTCTCGGAATCGAAGCGCTCGAATCGATCTCGCAGTATGAGCCCGCCATTTCGGATGCTGCCAAAGCCTCGCCAATCTCGATCCGCTACTTCATATACCGTTTCTACTGTCTTTTGTGCGTTGATATTGCCCTCTCGGCTAACGCTGCGTGCATAGCAGTTCGAGACGCAATGGCCGCCCGCCTCCAATTGTTGCACTGCGCCCAAGATGCCTTGTAGCAAATCAATGGGTTCAAATCCCGTTACAACCACTGGAACACGAAAACGATCCACCAAAACGTCATACTCAGCAAAACCAGTGACAGCGCAGACGTGACCTGCGGCCAAGAATGCTTGCACCCGATTTACGGGGCTCAGCAACAACGCCTCCATCGCAGGCAGAACACGAACGTGGGTCACCAGCATGCTAAAATTGTCTAGCCCCAACTGCTCCGCGTGCAAGGCCGCTAGAGCGGTGGCGGGTGCTGTTGTCTCGAAGCCGACCGCAAAGAACACGACTTGGCAATCGGGATGATTCCTTGCCAACTCAACGGCATCCATCGGAGAGTAAACCATTTGAACTCGTCCGCCACGAGCCCGCACGTCCAGGAGCGACTCACGGCTACCGGGGACGCGCAGCATATCGCCGAAGCTAGCAACGATGACATGCGGTTGCATCGCCAGTTGCAGCGCAAAGTCGATCGACTCGCAAGATGTGACGCATACGGGACAACCGGGCCCATGAATGAGTTCGACACAATCCTCCAAAGCAACTTCGATTCCATAACGCAACAGGCTGTGCGTTTGTCCGCCGCAAACGTCCATCAAGACCCATCTGCGTGTCGCTGTTTCGCGTATTTGAGCGACGAGCCGCAAAGCAAGCTCAGGTTCTCGGAACTCATCGACGAATTTCATGGCTCGTCTCGTTTCGACTCGATGGGAGTTGCTTCAGTCACAACGTCTGTCTCCAGTTCAGCAAGGAGATTCAGTCGGTTCAGCTCGTCGAATACCCGGCGCGCTTCCGCTTGATCGACTAGGCATATAGCCACCCCTGCGTGAATGATCACATAGTCGCCGATCTCTGCCTCAGGAACACATGCCATGTGACACTCGCGTTGAATCCCGTCAAACTCAATGTTGGCGCGCGCGAATAATGGATCTCGATCAAGCCATGCGGACACACGTCCAGGAACGCCTAAGCACATAGGGGCGACTCGCTTTGTTGATAGTTTGCGATGGCCAACTGTCCCGCAGCAAGCCCTCCATCGTTGGGCGGGATGGACCCAGGCAAGCCAACGGATTGCGGATGATTGGATAGCAACGCTGCGACAAGCTCGACCAGGATGCGGTTTTGAAACACTCCTCCGCTCAACACAATCGGATACTCAAGAAACCTTTCCGCGATGTTAGAAATGCAATCCGCAACCGCTCGATGGAAACGCATTGCCATTGCGCCTGGTGCCGTTCCCGCAAGTCGATCGGCCACCAAAGCACGGATCAACGGTCGCCAGTCCATCTCCAAAAGCGTATCGCCAGAATGATCAAAGCGATACGCTCCGTCTGAGTTCGCGGAACAAAGGGATTCAAGTCGCATGGCAGCTTCCCCCTCATAGTCACTGGTGGAGGCACCACACACGATGGACGCCACGCCGTCGAAAAGTCGTCCAACGCTGCTTGTGGATGGAACAAGAGAACGCGTCTTTAACATTTGCGCAATCGCCGGGAGCCAATTGTTTTCCAGTTGCAACTTGCTCGCGATGGCTTCGGCTTCATCTCCAAACGTGTCGTGCAAAAGGGAAAAGGCCAAACGCCAAGGTTGCCTGATGGCGGTCTCACCTCCTACCAAGGCAATAGGCCGAATGCGTGCGACACGTCGGAACGCCGTCGCTGTGCATAGCAGTACTTCACCTCCCCAAATCGTGTTATCGCTGCCCGCTCCCGTGCCATCGAAGGCAAAGCCTAACACATGCCGATGCAGCCAACCATGCTCAAGCATTCCAGCGACCACGTGTGCGTGATGATGTTGAATGGGATACGATTGCGAGGATCCTAGCTGGCCTGTTAGGCTCTTTGCCAACACGGTTGTGAAATAGTCCGAATGCAGGTCGTGAGCGACGGAAACGGAAGCAACGTGATAAAGATTGCACAACTCCCTTTGCTGTTCCATATATTGATCCCGGTTGGCGAGAGTGGTCAGGTCGCCAATGTGCGGTCCAAGAACGGAATTCTTCCCATTCGAGATGGCGATGGCTGCCTTTTGGTGTCCGCCTACTGCAAGGACAGTTGGATTCGATTTGGCATTCCAATCCATCTTTAAACTCATTGGAGAAATTCCTCGCGCAGATCGCAGAATGACCTGCCGACCAGCCATACAACGAACGACACTGTCATCAATCGGCCTAAGTATCGGGCGATCATGATGCAAAAAACAATCCGCCACGCCCTGAAGTTGCCGTATCGCGGACTCTTCCTGATACTCTATTGGCTCGCCTTCCAAGTTGCCGCTCGTAACGATGATCGGTCGCCCAACACGTGCCATGAGCAATGCATGCAACGCCGTTGTCGGTAACATAAGACCAACATCTGATAACTCAGGATGCACGCTTTTGGCCAATTGCGACTCGCGAATTGACCTGACCAAAACAATTGGCCCAACAACGCCTGTTAGCGCTAATTCTTCGATTGGATCTATGTTTGCGAGCTGACGAGCGGCATCCAACGATTCCACCATGACTGCCAGAGGTTTTTTCGCACGCCCCTTGCGTTCTCGCAATCGCTGGACAATCACATCATTAGTCGCGTCGCATATCAATTGATAACCGCCCATCCCTTTGACGGCCAAAATATCGCCGCGCAGAATGGCTTCCACCGCAGCCTGAATCGAGTCGCTCTCGTTAGACCGACCCGTATGCGAAGAAACAAACCACAGACTGGGCCCACACGCTGGGCAGGCGTTGGTTTGAGCGTGATAGCGTCGGTGGAGAATGTCCGTGTACTCTGCGTTGCATTCGACGCACATCGGAAATGCAGACATACTCGTCCGTTGGCGGTCATAGGGCATCGATCGAAGAATCGAGTAACGTGGTCCGCATTCGGCACAACTGTTGAGCGCATAGCCAAAACGACGATTGCCGGGCGTCATCACCTCGTCGAGACAGTCCTTGCAGATAACGCGGTCTAACGGCACGACGAATGCCGCCGGCCCGAGAGTTTGGCTGTCATCAATAGAGAAAACTGCCGCGTCGCTGCTCTCGCATGTTGTGTATTTGAAAGACGGGACAAGTGAGGATTGCTCGATCTGCGCGTCCGGAACAAGTTCTTGCAGTGTTCGCAAGAATAGATCGACAGAGATATTCAAGCCGACCGCTTCGATCTCGACTCCGCTTTGGCAATTACGAACACACCCTCCCAGCCCATGCTGCACCGCGAGCCGAGCAATTTTGGGGCGAATGCCGGATCCTTGCACAGCGCCTGTGAGCAACAATCGAACAGAAACGCGTTGAGCAGTGAGCGTCGCCGCGTTCACAAGCAAACCTCTTTGGATTTGAGCAAGTTTTCTCGGCGATGCTCAAGCCAGAGGCACCAGTCTTCGATGCCTTCGTTGCGAATCGCGCACGAATGCAGGACATGTAAGTTGCCTTGGATGCGCAGCGCATCTTCGATGGCGGCCTCAGAAGAAAACGGCACATAGGGCAGCAAGTCCGTCTTCGTGATCATCATCGCGTGGCTTGTTCGAAACATCTTAGGATATTTCCCTGGTTTATCATCCCCCTCTGTTGTACTTAGCAAGACGACCCGAAGATGTTCGGCTAAATCATGGGAAGCCGGACAGACGAGATTGCCAATGTTTTCGATAAACAAGAATTCATAGTCGTCGGATGGTAGCTGGGCCAAACCCCGTTGCACAAGTTCTAATTCTAAGTGACATGCCCCGCCGGTCGTCAACTGTCGAACGGGAGTGAATGGAGCTAGACGATCTGCGTCTCGCTCTGTTGCAATATCTCCGACCAAGACTGCCATCCGCCGACGGCCTTTCCAGTATTTGGCTGTCGCTTCGAGCAAGCTTGTTTTGCCCGCTCCCGGTGAGGAAACAAGATTGATGACGAGCGTCCCGTTACGAGTGAACGCGTTGCGAGCTTCAGCGGCAGCCTGTTTGCGTTCCGCTTGAACATCGCGATTGACTTCGATGGTGCGAGTTGATGGAATCATTTAGCAGTCACTTCTCTTCAATAGTGTCACGTCATTCGGATCATGTCTTCGAGACCCTTTCATTCTAACACTTTCACTCGCAACAATCGGAACTCATCACCTGCCGTCACGGTTATTGAACTGGAATTGCAGGTCGCACATCGAAATACAAAATCTTGTACAGCAAACGAACAGCGACAGGATTCGCAGTCTGCCATCAAGTCTGTCGCTTCGATAAGTAATCGACACCCCCTTAGTCCCGCATCCGACTTCAGTTGATCAAAGGCTTGCACGACAAGTAGTGGCTCGACGCCAGACAATGGGCCTGCGGATACCACCACTTCTTGAACATTGCAGGGCGGACTAGATTCAATGGCTTCGAGAACATGCGAAATAAGTCTCCGCACCAAGGAGTACTCATGCATTTTGCAACTCGTTGGCGATCCGATCTGCACATTCGGAGACACGCGATGCCGTACCTGTTCCCATGCCGTCATTTTTGCAAGACAGTTCGATGGAAACGGTCCACAATAGGAATTGGTTCGGTAACTTACCAAGTATCGATGCAAGCTTCAACACCGATAAAAGGTCCAATTGATGCGAAGAACTAGATCGAACGTCAGGGAAAGTCATTTCCGCGAAATCGGCACTCCACGGCTGTAGTTGATTGATTTGCACGGATGGATCGGGTTGTTGGCGAATCGCATGTCGACGAACGCCGGGCTCTGAATCGAGGCTCGCATCGACGATATGCAGGTTCAGTTCCGAATGCAGCCAATCGAGAATGTCGTGAGGTACGGAAGCTTTGCGGAATGTAAAATCACCGACAAGTCGATCGGAAAGTTGTTTGATAACCTCCCATCCTGCTTGGTCGTCCCCATGCGGACTACCAATCCCGACGACAAGCGTTGGCAGCGACGTCGCCACTATCGATTCACTGCGTTCGCTTCCCAAATGACTAGTTTCCGGCGATTTCATTGACGATTGATCTCCAATTTCAGGAAGTGTGTCGAACAACTGATGCAAGGGTCGTACGATCGAATCAGGCGTTCGCAAGCCAACGCCGTTTCCGAATCACCGCCACCCAACACGCTCGGAATATAGTCCGCGAGGTCCAATTCAATCTGACGTTGATTTTGGGATGTAGGGGGTACGATCTTCGCAAATGCAATTTTTCCATCCTCGGTTGTCTCGTAGCGATGATAGATGAGTCCACGCGGAGCTTCTGTTGCCCAACATCCTTCGCCTTGTCGTGGTACGTAAGAGACTCTTGCTGGTGAGCACCCTTGGTAGTCCGCAATGATTTGCAAGGCCTCCTCAAATGCATGAACAACTTCCAATGCTCGCGCCACGATCGACTTGTAGGGATTGAAACAGGGCCATTCGATGCCAACCTCACTCATGAGTTGCTTTGCAGACGGACTGAGCGTCGATGGGTTTAGATTAACGCGGGCGAGCGGTCCGACGAAGTAGGCCGTGTTTGCAGGGATACGCATACACTGTAGGGCAGTGCTGTGAGCGACATGCCTCTCCTCAAAGTGTTGTTCAAACTCATTGGCTGCAATATCTAGCCCCTTCGTTGAGACGATTCGTCCTTCGTTCATCGGATACTCTTCTGGATGGTGCATGGCGACCATTTCGTAGTCCCTATCGAAATCTGGATACTCAAAACTTGAGACCCAACGCGCGACGTCGATGGCGTCTTGCAGACCTTGCTTTAGATCGTCGGTAAGCGTGTGGAGTTCCGCCTTTCGAGGCGCGCGATAGAATCCGCCCACAGCCGCGTTGATGGGATGCACGGCGCGACCTCCGAGCACTTCTAGCAAACGATTGCCAGTCTTTTTCAATCGGAGACCGCGAATGACCTCCTTTGGAAAGCGTTTGGCGAGCTCAATACTGCTCGAGCATCGGAAGAAATCGGGAATATGCAACAAGTGCATGTGCACGCCGTGACTTTCGATCCACTCTCCACAATAGAGCAACCGCCGAAGCGCTCGGATTTCCGGTGTAATCGCAATACCTAGAGCTTGTTCCAGCGCATGAATGGAAGTCATCTGATAAGCGATAGGGCAGATCCCACAAATCCGCGCTGTAATATCCGGCGTCTCTTCGAGTGGACGGCCACGTAAAAGAGCCTCAAAGAATCGTGGTGGTTCATATATCGACAATTGCACGTCTGTCACGCGATTGTCTTTCAAGTAAATCCGCAGTGCTCCCTCCCCTTCGACTCTTGTCAGTGCTGCAACTTGTATGGTGCGAGTCGTATCACCCGTCATGTCGTCCCTCCCGAATCCAAGAAAGGGTCGATTCGATCGCCGCACTCGCGAAACGCTGGTGCATTGGCGTTGAAGTTTCTGAGCAATGGTACCAGTTCAACTGGCGTCGCCCGGCCCGCAAGATACCAATCCGCCAAGCTGTCGCAATTCGGTTGCGCAGCCGGCCCAAAACATCCGTAGCAGCCTCGCTGGTAAGCTGGGCATATTGCACCACATCCCGCTTGAGTAATAGGGCCTAAACAGACTGCGTCTTGTGCGACGGCAATGCAAACCGTGCCTCGACGCTTGCAATCAAGGCATACGCTATGTCGAGGTGTCCGCGGCGCGCGATCGGCAAGCAGAGACAGGATCACATCGATCAATTGCAAGCGATTGATCGGACAGCCGCGAAGCTCGAAGTCCACTTTCACATGGTCCGCAATAGCGGTCGATGTTGACAGCGTTTCGATGTATTCGGGACGAGCGTATACGGCTCGTAAGTAGTCCGATCGATCGCCCCAGTTTTTCAGAGCCTGAATGCCACCAGCGGTCGCACAAGCTCCGATTGTCACTAAGTATTTGGAATGCTTTCGAACCTCAAGTATACGGTTGCGGTCGACGTTGGTCGTGATGGAGCCTTCGACCAACGCAATATCGTACGGGCCAGGTTCGACGTGACTGGAGGCTTCAAGAAAATGAACAATGTCGATTGCATCGGCAATGCTGAGCAACTCATCTTCGCAGGAAAGCAACTGGAGTTGACAGCCATCGCAGGACGCAAACTTGAATACGCCCATTCGCGGTTTTTTGGCAGGGCCTAATTTGCTCACGATCGATTTGCCATTCTAGAAATGCTGGACTCGGAGAAGGTCTCGTACATAATCATATCGAAAAACCGGTCCGTCTTTGCAGATAAACTTGGGACCGAGTTGACAGTGGCCGCACAGACCAATGGCACAATTCATGTTTCGTTCGAGGGTTAGCCAAACATTCTCAGTTGGGATTTTGCGATCCATCGCTGATTTCGCAACATATCGCATCATGACTTCTGGGCCGCACGTCATCACGAGCGTCGACTGCGGTCTCGGGATTGCGATGCGGCCAAGCAACAACGTTACCACTCCAACCTGTCCTCTCCAATTCAGACTTGGTCGATCGACGGTTACGTGGATTTCGACTCCATTCTCGCTCCACTCATGCAATTCACTTTCGTAGACGACGTCCTCGGGCGAACGTGCACCAATCAGTAGACGCACCGATCCAACCTTTTCACGATGTTGAATTAGAAAGAGTACGAGCGATCTAAGTGGCGCCAAGCCAATGCCGCCGGCCACAACGATCACGTCCCGTTTGAGCTGATGCGAAAAGAAATCGACGGGCCAACTGGTACCGAAAGGCCCGCGTAAACCGAGCGACATGCCCACACCACCTTTTGCAATTGCTTGCGTAACAACGCCAACCGTTCTAATCGTATGTTTAAGAAAACGACCTTCGTTTGTTCTCCCCGCAATCGAGATGGCCGCTTCTCCCGCACCGGGCACGTAAAGCATATTGAACTGGCCAGGAGAAAATGCGTATTGCTGCGCATCGGAGTGGTTATCGAACTCAAAATCGTAAGTCATCACGTTGGGTGCCTCTGCGCAGACACGTCGAATGGTCACGGGGAAAGTGTGCCACGGTTCTGATGATCGACGTGCCTTTGTCAGGTCGGGTTTTGCATTCACGGTTTGAAATCCTTGGGGAAAGCACACGCGGCTTTGGATACAGGCTGAATTACAGGCAACGTTCGGTTCGAGAAAGGAGTGTTTCGAATCGCGGCAACCTCTGCTGTCAAATCGATACCGACCGGGCACCAGGTAATGCAACGACCGCAACCCACGCAACCGGAACTGTCGAATTGATCGTGCCAGCTTGCTAGTTTATGGGTCAACCATTGACGATACCTGCTGCGGACATCATCGCGAACCGTTCCGCTGGCAGTATAGCTGAAATCGACGTTAAAACAGGAATCCCATTGTCGCTCTCGTTCGATTTGATCACCCGACAAATTCGAGACTTCGGTTACAGAACTACAAAAGCAGGTAGGACAAACCATCGTGCAGTTAGTGCACGACAAACACCGCTTGGCAACGTCGTCCCAGTGAGGATGGTCGAGATTTTCCAGTAGAAGATTTCGTATCCCGCTGGTATCCATGCGTTTGGTGATTTGATCGCAGGCTCGTTGTTGCAGCAATTGCGAATCACTCGCATGTTCGCGATCGATTTTTCGAATGTTCAAGTCCGAGATCATGGATCGGCCACGCGTTGTCCCGACTTCAACAACAAAGCCGTCGTCAAGCTCGGTTAGAGCTAGGTCGAACGCGCTTTTGCATTTTGGACCAGTACCCATCGAGGTGCAAAAACAAGTTGAGGCTGCAACGGTACAGTTCACCGCAATAATGAAAGTCGATTCGCGTCGAGCTTGGTATACCGGATCGACAAAGGGCCCTTCCAAGAACACACGATCTTGCACTTCGATGGCTGCCAACTCGCAAGCTCGGACCCCGAGGAACGCGAACTTTGGCGGTGAATCAACGTTGGTTGTAAACTCCCAGCCATTGTCAGTTTTCTTGCATGAACTGACCGATTGCTTCGGTGGAAACAGAAATTGCTTCCAGGAATGGGGGCCCAAGTTGAATTCGAAGTAGTTCTCTCCGTTGGACTCAGCAACCCGGTACTTTCCGGGTTCTTGCGTATCTCGATACCCTCGCGGCAGATCACGCATCGATTGAATCTCGCAGTAGAGTATTGCCGAGTCTTCGACACGAGGCCCAAGGACGAGGAAGCCTTCGCGAATCAACCGTTCGATCAATCGATTCAGTTCGGACTTTTCAATGAGACAAGGTTCTTCCAACGTTGAACTTGAAATAGTTTGTTCCTTTCACTTCGATCCAATGTCGTCGTATAGATCCAGCAGTTGCAATCTTGTTGCCAGCAGTCGACGCGACAATGCTTGGGCGACTGCGGTCATCAGCCGATAGCCCAACACAGGTTGTGTTTCCAGTAACTCCTTTAGTCTAGATGCCGGAAACCAAACCGCGAGAGCATCATCGACGACGACCGATGTGGCTGTCATGATTTGATCGCCCACCAAGGAGGACCAAGAGAGAAGATCCCCTGCCCCTAAAGATAAGATCGTCTGGCGTGCTCCAGTATGGGTGAGCATTTGCAATCGCACGGACCCGCTCGCCAAAAAGTAGATCTTGCCGTGCAGATCTCCTTCGCTGAACATAATGGTTCCTTGAGGATAACAATCCATCGTCCCAATGGACGCCAACGTCAAGACCTCATCGTCGGAAAGTTCAGCGAGCGAAACCATATGACGTAAGCAGGAATATGCATCATTCGTCTCGGCCATGTCTTGTCCCATCCGCGTACTAGCGTCGTAAGCACATCCGCATATGTTTTTCCTACCAATTAGCCGTTGGGCGATAGCCCCGGTTTTCCAATTGCTCGACATTCGTCGAGAACCGGGGCTATCGCCCTTCGGCTATCAATTTGTTTCACCCGAAGACTCATACCGTTGTGCTTAGCAGCCTCAATGACGGCCACCCGGTGGCCTGGTAGTATCCACCCTGTCACATCCACCCTGTCACTCGGATAGATCGACGCTTATTGTACACCTTCGCGCAGTAACATGTGACAGGCCACGCAACTGGAGGTCAATTGATTGAATGCCAAGACAGCCCCTTCCGAGTTTTTTCGCTTGGCTTGGCGGATAAGCTCTTTGTTTGCCAGTTCAAAGGTGTGCGTCTGGGTGACATAATCCGGATTCGAACGGCGTACAAAGCTCTCAAGTTTTCCAATCAAACGCATTTGTTCGGCGTCGGAGGCGACCTTGTCAAATTCACCTTTGGTCAAGGCCTCCAAAATCGACTTGGAATGCTCCAGCTTTTTTGCCATCCAGAAGCTCGCAGGCTTTTCTGCACTTACTGTAGGAACTTTGTCGGCTGCTTGTTCCTTGTTGGGCTGTTGCCCGTACGCGAACAGAGTTGCAAATCCAAGGACAAAAAAAACAATCAGAAATCGCATGGCTGTACCCTTTTTATTGGTTGAAATTGAACGCGTGATGCTGGGAATGGGGAAGCGTGCGGGTGGCGCGCCCCACACCCATCGCTAATGATCTAAACGTGCCACCCTGTGCCCGCCTTGGATCTAAACGTGCCACCCTGTGCCCGCCTTGGACACTCAACTTAATAACGGGATGCAATCGTTGTGCCATAAGTGATTCTGTTGCAATTCTTGCAAGCAGTGTGTTCCGGCACAGAGCTATCCGTGCTATTCAGCTCACTTATGTGCGTCAAACGAACGACGACGAGTCAAAAGAACTCACGTCAGGCGAGCTACCAGCAACCAACAGGCAGGCCGTGAGATCGAGGAACCAATGGCGATTGTCATCCTCAACGGCTAAAATGCGTCGGCTTTTCCGCCATTGGCAGCTGTCGTCGACCGCATGGGATTGAAACAATCCTTGTTCCAAGTCGATTCGTGGTTAGCTGCTGTTCAAATGAGGCAACGGCTGGCCACGTGTCATACCGTCAATATTCGCTTTGTTCAGTCTGATCCATTTGAAGAGTTGGAATGATTCGAAGCGGCGTCGAATGCGGTGTGCCAGTAAGCTCGACGTGAGTTGAACTTACCCATCACCTTAACAACCAATGGACAATTCTGCACTTGATCGACAAGAAACGACAAAATCGTGAGCGTAGCGAATACCGTGGATAGATTCTTTTGAGCGTGACCAAAGTTGTGTTGCATGTGACTGGCTAAATCTTCTTTGTCGGACTCTCTCATTCCCAACTCCAATCCGGTTTATCCCAGCGCTTTCTGGTGTCCCCAAGTTTCCCCAAAGTGGTTCTGCTCTTGGGAGACGCTTGTGTCTTGCATAGTTTGGGCACGAACAATTGCCGAGGCAATCTGGTCGCGTTTCCACAAAAGGGGGTTTGCGACACTTAAAGAAAGGGTAATATGATCGACGTCCCTCCATTGCAATATCAATTACAGTCAGAGGATCTAGTCATGGCAAAGTTTGCTTCGCTTATAGAGATTCATGGGACGAGGACTGGTGAAATTAAGCCAGGCACGGACGGTTACAATGGCAAATTAACTTTTGAAAAACAGGTCTTTGAGTCAACTAGTGCGTTGATTAGGAAATGGGTGCGTAGATTCACCCCTGCACAACTGCAATTTTCCGTGGATCTAGAACAGATCAATAATGACGTTCTGCAAAACGCAATGCTTCGGTTTCAGTCTGTCCCATTCATTGCCCCGGATTTTCCCATGGACGCATTCAGGCGTTATTGTTTCGTTCTTTCTAAACATTTGGCGAGAAATGCCCTTCGAAACGCTTTGCGAAAAAAAAGAACGTTCAAAAGGGCTACGAATTCAGGTTTCGATCTTGCGGCTCTGGCTGATTGTTCGGACATTTGCTTTCCCGCTCGATCAGTCGAACTTACCGATTTACGAAACGCGATCGAGCGAGTTCTGGATCCATTGCAAGTAATAGTGTTTGAACGTCGATTGACCGGCATGTCCAACCGCGAAATATCAGTCGAGTTAGGGATTTCCTTGCGGACTGTAGAGGCTGTTCGGGCGAAAATTCAAAAAATGGCGCAACGATTTACTGCATAAAATACCAATTGAACCACCTTATCGGGATAATACGAATAATTTTGAAAAATATTGGTGGCATTTGAGCAACAACGGTGTTCTTTAGATTGAGTAAATGGAATTGCAGTAGCCAGACATCCCAATCGATTCGTAAGGGGTTTTGCAGTGTTGATATTGGACTTTACTCGTGGCATCGGCGGGAAGGCACTTTTTCGAAAGACGCCTGCGTTTGCAGTAGTAGAACTAATGGTTGTCATTGCAATATGCGTCATTCTTTTAAGCATTTTGTTGTTGGGAGTGAACTATAGCCGCGAAGTCGCCCGACGGATGAAATGCACGAACAATTTAAAGCAAATCGGGATAGCACTGCATAATTATGAGTCAGCCTTTAAGATGTTCCCAAGAGGGGCAGGACAACAAGGTCATGGTCCGCTGGTTTCTATTCTTCCGTACGTGGAGTTACAAGCAATTTATTCCCAACTAGATCTGAATGTCGATGTCGACGGAAATCCCGTTGCATTGAATACACGTATCGATCTTTATCGATGCCCGTCTGCGCCTGGGCAAGACCGAATCTGTCGAACGGATTATGTCCTAAATCAAGGGATAACTCTCGCTATATCTCGGAAGGATCCATGGTTTTTTGAGCAGAGATTCTTTCCAAAAACGCACCATTTTTCCAAGGGGCTCGAGGGAACCGCTCTCTTATCTGAAACCTGTGGGAAAGTAGGGAGTGGACAACACGGCGCGATGCTGAAACTCTCCAAGCGAAATATAATTACCGTGGAGGATTCGGATGAATTCTTGACGGAATGTTTAGGCGCGACGCCGGGAGGTGAGACGAGCGCAACCGACAACGGGCATTTCTGGTTTGGAGCCGGAACGGCAAACTATTTTCATATTCTTAACCCTAACAAGAAGTCGTGTGGGAATGGTGGGCACATTTCGACTTCATTGTATTCTGCAACGAGCATGCATTCTGGAGGCGTGAATACCTTATTTGCGGATGCTCGCGTTGATTTTATGGCAGACAGCGTCGACAGCCTCGTCTGGCAACAATTTGGTACAAGGTAAAATGTTTGTAAATAACTAAGTCTACTTTCAGAGGGAAAAATAAGATGAAACGTTTTTTCAAATTGAGTTTGGCATTTCTCGTTTTGTTGTGCGTGCCAGCAATCTCATGCCCGCCCACACCTTTACCATGGGACATTGACGATCCCTCCAATGGTTCGTTGCCAACTTACACGGCTGACATAGCTTGTCTTGGTGAAGCAACCACCTCAGATGCGTTTATTGTGAAGGTCGTCAAGACCAACAGCGGCACGATTACTCAGTCGGCGTCTGGAACGTCGACTGCATGCGCTTGGTCAATAACCGCTCCACAGCCAACAGGTGGATGGGGATCAGGATTTCCAGGTAGCTATTCTGCAACATTACAGCTCTGGGTGGGCGGTGTTCAAAAAGACTCCGAAGCAATAAATATTGCTTGGTAACACCGGATCGGGCGTGGAATTCATTTTCTTCGAAAGAATTCAGAATGCTCCCGGATCACTCTGTCATTTCTAACATCAAAAAGCGAGAACTAAGTTAGATGCATTTCAACTGGAAAACCTCGTTTTTTGTCATTTTTTGTCTGCTGTTACTAATCGGGATGGCACTCGTTTTTTGGCCGAAACCAAGACCTTCGCAAGTCACGAACGTAGAGCAGACATCTCAGTTTGAACTCGAGAGTGTTTCATTGAATGATACCAAGTATCGCACAAATGAATTAACAACGCTTTCCCTTCCGAAATCAGCTAACCTAAGTCTCACCTTCAAGTTTCGCTGGTTGACCAACACTCCGCCCAGGGAAGTAGGAACAGTTAAGATAATACAATCTCACCCCAAACATGGTGAGGTTATTATTCAGAGCGCAAGCGGAAAAATCAAAAACTCGGGAAAGAGTTCCACCATGACGGTTGAGCTTCGTCTAAAGGATGATACTACAATTGGTGATGCCGTGCTTGTAGTGCGAAGCTTTGGAACCTTGTCCGTGAAGATTCCATGTAAGATTGTCGAGTCAAAATAACGTGTCGTTGCGATTTTCGTACTGGTCGTTTAAGTAAAGGACACATAAGGATTAGACAGGCCATCCTGAACGTTATACGCTCACCAAAGTCAATGACTAAGTAATGATGAACACGAAAGCAAGTGCCGCCAGGATCGCACCTGTACTTGGACCCGTTACGGTTATCCAAGCATACGGCTAATGGGTGTTTTGCCCCAGTAGGAAGCCGACCATTCAAGCCGCTCGTTGTAAACGGAGGGCACTTTCTCGCCAAAGTGTCTGCTATAATCTCGGTTGTTTCGTATTGCCCCTCTTGCGATTGAGTCTCCGTCCATCGGCGGTGAGTTACTTGAGGCAAATGTTACTTTCTTTCACACCAAGGTTTTTTCCAAATGAGATCCTACTGGCAAAGCATGTTTTCGACCATCAGACCGTTCATCCTAGTGATCTGTGGAACTGCCGTTGCATCCATCGCCTCATCGAATCGTGTTGACGCGCAGTCGTTTTTGATCGGAGGATACGGCGATGGCATCTATTCCAGTTTTCTCAGCACTGATGGGAAAATGACGGAACCAAAACTTGCAGTCAAACTAGCCAAGCCGTCGTTTTTTGCTTTTCATCCAAAATTGGACGTACTGTACGCCGTCACCGAAACCATGCGAAACGATCCGAGCGCACCCGCGGCGGTCACAGCCTATCGCGTTGGCCGTTCGAGTGACGCGCCAAGTACACCAACCCTTACCTTGATGAACTCGCAACCGATCGATGGCGATATCCCCTGCCATGTTTCTATCGACGCAACAGGTCAGTTCGCAGTCATGGCCAACTACACCAGTGGCTCGGTCGTCGTCTGTCCGCTCGCCGAGGACGGTTCCCTTAAGCCAGCCTCAGACAACGTTCAACACAAAGGCGTCGGTGAATACGCCAGCAAGTCCCCTCGAGGGCATTCCAGCGTTTGGGATCCAACGAATCGCTATTTGTTTGTTGCGGATCTCGGATTGGATAAAGTGTTCGTCTACGAATTGGACCGAGGGACAGGCAAACTTGCTCCTGCTAAGCACTCGTCTATGACTCTGGCAGCCGGAAGTGGTCCGCGTCACATCTCGATCCATCCCAACGGCAAGTGGGTTTACGTCATCAACGAAACAAACATGACCTTGACTACCGCGAGCTGGGATGCAAATGAAGGAAAATTAGTCGAGCTTCAGACGGTAAGCACGCTCCCAGTTGATGCGAAAGGTAAAGGCTTTTCAACGGCAGAAGTCCTGGTCCATCCTAGCGGTCGGTTTGTCTATAGCAGCAATCGAGGTCATGATACGATCGCTGGTTTCAAAGTAGATGACAAAACAGGCACCTTGACACCTATCGGGCACACCTCGCCCGGTGGCAAGACACCTCGAAACTTCCGAATCTCGCAAAATGGAGAGTTCCTACTTGCAGAAAACCAACAAAGCGATTCGATTTTTTCATTTCGTATCAATAAGGAAACAGGAGACCTTAAGCCAACGGGTTACTCCATCAAGGCACCTGCCCCAGCCTGCATCAAGTTCTTGGAAGACAAAAGAAATTGAGGATCGAAGCTTTGAATGGTTTGTCTTCGTTCCGATTCATGGGCGATTGTTCTTCAAGACGGAACGGTTGTTGACCCCATGT
>JAIPFP010000121.1 GCA_021736575.1 Pirellula sp.
ATAACGCTCGATGAGTTTTGCTAGCGAATCTGGTCTTCAACCGCTTGATTACGAAGCAAAATTGAATCACCATCAGGCATCCTCTTGGTCAAGCCAAGTTGTTGGGCAACCAATTCTTCATCGTTTGCCGCAATGCACTCTTTTGGTTTCTCTCCATCCAATACCAATTCCGTTGTGGACCAAAGAAATCCAAGGGCTGGACCTACGGTAGGCGGAACAGACTTTTTCACAATTCGGAAATCGCATTCGATCGAGCGAGAAGATCCATTTCGAAGCAAAACTTGGTTCGCTTCTAGCTGCCTACCGAGTGTCTGTTCAATTTGCTTGCGAACAGGTATGTCGTCATTGATATTCGATCGAAACGCTCCGAGCTCGACTTCTTTGACGCCTTGCTTTTTCAGCTCAGCAACAGTGTTACGGACAAGCTGTTCTAAATGCCGAAGGTAGCTTTCCGAATCGGCAAGCGTCTGATTTAGAGCGGGCTCGTATGATGGAAATGACGCTACTGCTGATTTCGTTGTGGTTGCAATGGGTCCGCTGATACTCTTTGGTTGAAGCGCATGTAGTACGGTCAGCGCTGCCGCGAAAATCAACGAAACCAGAAGCAAGAATAGCGTACCTGACATTATAAATATGCGTCCGCCGATGCGATCGGTCTTAAAGACGATTTGCGGCCCAGAGAAGAGTGGGGATATGCCCTCAGTCTTCAACTGTGTAGGTGGATTCTCGAAGAGTGGCTCTATAAGATCGAACTTTGGTTTTGCGAGTAACTTGCGAAGCAAATCGTGATACTGCGAATCGTTGAATAGTGGAAATCTGTCATACCCTTGTAAAGTTAAGGGGACATGTGCTTCGTCCTCGTCGCACAAGTAAACAGCGAAGAATTTCTCATTCATGTGTTTGCCTCGATGAAGCAGTTTGCGTATCAGTCCACCTTCCCAGCCAACACCCAATCCTTCATTTGATGGAGAATCCGCGTCAAAGCGTTCGCGATACAACTTTGAGCAAACGCACAAAACAAAATCAGCCTCAAGTATTTGGCGTTGCATCCATAGAGGCCAATCCTCGGGCGTACTCTTCTTGATGTCGATGCGGACATCGAACTGATCACGACCAAGACTTGTCGCCAGACCGTAGACTTTCTTCTTGTGCTCCTCCGAACCATGAGCGTATGACAAAAAAATTGCTCTGCGTTTCACGGTCTTTTCTGAATTCTTTGGTTCTAGTACTGTTCGAATCGTATTGTTCGGATTTGAAGGGAGCGGGATAACGACGACATTCACGTATGTGGACAAAAGACCCGATTCGAGCAATGTATGTATATGAACGGTTTTCGTCGCTTGGCAATTGTATTCGTTTCCATTGATCTCAAGGTTGGTTTTCGCGTTTGGGGTTGGGTCACGGAGAAGGTGCCATTGCGTCATCGCCTTGTCTAAGTGCTGTTCTGCTTGAGCAACAAGTACGCTAGCCTGGTTAAGAAGTTGTCCGCGTTCAATTAGCCGTTGGTCTGAATCGTGAACTCGTTCGAAGGATTGCGTGTTGCCAGTTTTCAGAAAATCTTCTGTCTCAGCTATCAGAAGACGAAGATAGTCGTTCGCAGCGAGTGAATGCTCCGCTTCCAACATTGCCGTAAATCGCTCCCAGAGCGTTGCATCCGCCAATTCAGCGCCGAATCGTTCTCGCAAAAAGTGTCGGATTCGTTTCCATTCGGGTATTCGATCTGGACTGTCTCCAGACGCTCGTATTGCAACATCTAGATCTGCAATCTTGCCTTCGATAGAACGGCACGAATGGCAAGTACTTCGATCTCGGTCAGCCCCTTCGAGAATTGCATTGCATTCCAAGCATGGTCGCCAACGGGAATTTCCGATTAGCTGAGCCGCTTGCATTAACTTTGCTTCGGCTTGCAGTTGATGTCCAATCGCTATACCCCATGTGTAATTGCATTTGTCGTTTGTGGCCGACAGCAACTCCGGTTGCCCGGTTACTTCATTTTCTTTTATGCCAATGTCCAAGGCGTTGGCAACGTCTTCAAGTGCTGATTCTGGATTGCCACTTATGAACTGCGTTTTTGCCCGGAGCAAAAGCAAATCAATGAAGTACAACCCATAGCCACAGTTGGATGCAATCTTGAGCCCTTTGCGAATCGTATCTTCCGTGAAGCGCATCAGTGCTTTGTTCGGCTTTTCAGAATCCAGGGAGGCTATCTTTAGTCGGGCCTGAACTATGTAACAGCCGCACAACAACTCTTTTGCGTCTCGTTTGATTGCCCACTCAATGGTTTGAGAGACCAGCTTGTCCGCTCTTTCAAAGTCCATTCGTTCCGTTGCGATTTTCGCCATGATTAACTTGCACTCGTAAACGTCTGGAGCATCGGCAATCTCGGATACCGATTGACATATCGCAAGATTCTCTTCGATACACTTTTCCGCTTCATCAAATCTTCCGAGCCGAACGAGCAACTCGGCGTATTTGATTCCTCGCGTGGTCCAGAGGGGACGATTCGGAGCATGTGGTTCTAGTTCGTGCTGTCCAGTCAACGATTTATCATAACTTGCAAAAGATTCGTCGATTTCACCTCTTTCGGCCAGAGCCGTTCCTGCCCATAGCGAAGCGTTACATTTCACATCAGGGTACTGACAACTTTGAATCTGCTGAGCCTGCTCCACGCATTGAGCAAGCCTACCCCGCTTAAATTGGAACTCGCTTAAATTGACTTGAGACACCAACCAGTTGTGATACCGATTCGTCGTCGCGGCGATCTCGATTGCCAACTCAATTAACGAAATCGCTTCATCAATTCTTCCAAGACGTACGAGGTACGCAGCCCACTCGTTGACTCGGCTTCCTAAAGAGTGATTGATGGTACCCGAATTGGAAGGTATCTCCATTGCCGCGTTGCTAAGAAGATCTCGTCTAGTGTCGGCAACTACAGCGCTGGGAGAACGCCCGTCAAAGAAGCCCGAGCAAATTCTCGCTCCACGTTCGTACTCACACAGAACGAGCCCCAAATGCTGAAAGTTCCCCATCTTATTCCAATAGATATCCCAGGCATGGTCTTCTTCGCCACTCTTTCGTGTGTGGTGGACGATTTCTTCAAGCAAGTCTAGCGATCTGAAATCAGTTGACACCCAGCTTTTAGCTTGCCCATCAAGTGAAAGCACGTATTGATTTACGTTCGAGCTCGACGAAAGCGCATTCCGTATTCCTCTGTGAATGCTCTTTCGGTCGTCGATAGCTAAAGCGGCGGCAAAACTTTCCCGTAGCGCAGGATGGACCGTGTAGTGCTGGACGACTTTGGTCGCATCCGGCGATTTACTACCATAATTCTCGATATTGCCTGATACTTGTTCGATGAGACGCAATCGGACAAGCCAATCAAGCCGCCGTTGCATTTGCTCTCGATCCATCGCTAACAAGGAACCCCCAGCTACATTGGCTTCAGCCTTTGCGGTGAAGAGCTTCAGTAGCGTATCTAGATCAACGCCCAATCGAAACAAACAAATTCGCTCAAGTAATGCGAGACTTGCTTCGTCGTGATCGCATATGACATTGCGGTACTGATCGACTATGTTTGAGAAACGTGCATTCTGCAGAAGGACATTCCGCTTGTCGTCGTCTCCCTCCCGTTCAATGGCATCGTGAATGACGTCGTTGTTTTGGTTAAGAACAAACGCAGCATCTGGATCGCCATTGCTGAATTCAGCAAGGTAGCCACCCATTAGGTTCACGGACAACGCGTGTCTACCGCACGTTTCCGCAAGCGATTCGAGTTGGCCATTGCTCCCATGGACGCCACGTTTGCGCAGAAGAGCTATACAGCTTTCAACTTCCAAACGGTCGACAAGAATTGATGTCAGGCACCTTGCTGACGCGTCGACCAAATCTGTCAAGGGGAAACGGCTTGTCACCAGAACACTCAATTCTCTCGCGTTTCCACTGCCGACATGGCTCAAGAACTCACGAAGTCGAGAGCAAAGAATTCTACCAAACGCGCCTCCAGATCGCGATTCCTGGACTCGTTCCAACCCATCCAGAACGATCAATCCGGACTTTTTCTGCAGCACAAAAAGAAGTTGGTCAAATGAAAGAACTGGATTTAGAGCTGGGGATTGCTCGACCCACATTTGCAGATGACGAAAGAAGCTATCCGATTTCTCGTCCTCGTAGAACGAGTATACGAAAACGCTCAATGGCAGTTTCTGTTCTACTTTTAAGCTTACCGAATCCGAACGGGGCATATTGTCCATCAACGAACGCACGAATTGATCCGCGATTGCGGTTTTGCCTACGCCGCCGATTCCGACGAGTGCGCAAACTCCAGCTCCACCTGTAAGAGTCGTGGCCGCGTGCCACCAACTGCAAACATCTTCAAACTGCTTGCGAGGCTGCCAGTCGCGCGCGTGCAAAAGGGTATGTGCAAAGTACGAATCCACTAGGGAAGTTCCTGGTTGGTGTTGCGTGTTTTACTTCGGTGTCCATTCTTCATCCGATTGGCTAGCAAACAACGCGATCTCTCGTGCCAATTCAGACGCGACGGACTTGCTGTCGATAAATTTGGGCATGCGCATGTCAAAAGCAAAATCCTTGAGATGCTGCTTATGCCAATCGGACCGTTGCCGCCGCATTGCAGCTTTGCGATCAAGGTGGTTGCTCTCGACGCTACGCTGACGACGTGTAGATTATTGCATAAAGCCGCCAAATGATGACTAGCTAGTCTAAAAATCCAGCCAATTCGTCAAACGGAATTTCAAACGTCTTTTACCTAGCCTGGACTAATCTAATCTAATGGAAACTCAAAGCGAACAAGCGATCCAAAAACTCTTCGATGTGTACTCGCGCGCGTTCGATCAAAGTGACTCAGAAGCACAGGCGCTACGCATTTCTGAAGGCTCGAAGCCTAACGCTTGTGCTGCCGCTTCGTGCGTCTGTTGCCGCTGGCGGACGATTGGGCGTTAGATCAGAGGTAGAAACTGCGAAATCCGCCAAGAAGAAGCCAAGGAATGCTGCTATGCGAGTCGTTGTTGAAGCCTTAGCTTCAACATGAAGCCGTGAAGCATCTGTCCCTTGAATCCGTAACGCAAAAGTAGCCTGCTTCGCGGCATGCTCTGCGACCTATTAGCCGGCAGGCGTTACTACGATCTTGTGCTTTATTGGGCTAAGTTTTTTCTGAACCATTTGATCCAATTCTTGTTGCCGTGCAGCCAATCGTTCGCGAACGACATCAACCGCTTTGGTCAGCTCCGCATCGTTCTTGAGTTCTTTCGGAAACGATCGAAAATCCGTGATGATCGTCTTGATCATGTAGGTCTCAAAGGCTTGTTTGGCTTCAATGGCTTCCAGCAATTTCTGAAAGGCTCCATCGAACGGCGTCGTCGAAAACTCAGCGGCCAAGTTGATGCCGGCAGCAAGCTGCTCTCGGGTAAACTTCTTTTCCGCATCGCCCCATTTCACCGTCGCATGTGTGGATTCAAGTCCATTGACTTTGAGAATAAATCGATTGAGATCTGAGTTAAACGAGGTAAATGGCAAAATACTGCGGGTGCCATTCGATGACTTCTCGTCCCCTTGGAAACAGTACGGCCAACGTGCACTTTGCACTTCGAGAGTACCCACGGGACCATCCACCACGATGTGTCCAGATGTTGCAGTGGATTTGCCATTGGGATTAAGAACGATTTCACCGATGTTGCCATCGAGTCCTAGGCCTTTCAGAAATGCATAGGCCATCAAGAGTTGTCCGTTGTTGCCGGGATGGAATCCATCCTTGCCGCAGACGTCATACTCTTTGCCGAGCGTTGATTGAGCTTTGGTCATGGCATCGAACATGGCCGCATGGACGTCCGCAAAGCGATGCTTCTTTTCGGCCGCGAGGGTGCGATCGATATCGCGAAGGTGAGCTAAGTTGTCGTTGTAAGCGACATACGAGGGTTTGTCTCCCATCATCTGTCCGGGTCGAAAAAATTGATTGTCTACCGCACCAGGCGAACCGACCACGATCGTTTTCACCCCAATCTTTTCTAGTTTATCGACAATGCTCTGCATATTGTCTTGATATCGCTTTCCAATCCCGTCGTTGTAAGGTTGGTAGCCGCCATCGTTCATGCCATAGCACAAGGTGGCAACGGTGGGATGAAACACGCTCAAGTCATTCTCGAGGCGAGCAGCGAATCCACTCGCTTGTTCCCCGCTCCAGCCAAATTGGAATACGTGAACGTTGGGTACTCCAGAGCAAGCAAGCAAGTACGCTTCCATGTATTTGCTATACAGCTTCTGTTCCGTGATCGAATCGCCGACGATGGCGATTCGCGAACCAGGTGCGAGTACGGGTGAGGTTTTTGCGGCGTCTTGTGCAAAGGTGCCAGACGTTATCGAAAGTCCGAGCAGCAGGAAAAAACCGCGTGAAAGCCGTGCCAACATTGTAAGTCTCCGTTAAGGTGTGTTCTGGGCGGAACACCATTCTAGCAGAAGTGGTTCGCCCTCAAGCTCACTCATGCAAGCTCAGTCATGATTGCGATAAGTTCGCGAAAAAACCATCGCGCCTCTGAAATCGTTTATATTAACGTTCCCATTCCCCTCACATTTCGGAACCAAAAACATGTCTCGAATCTTCTTCCTATTTATCGCGGCCACCATCGCGTCGATCCTTTCGACTCCCGCGATGTGCAACGAATCCAAGAAACCAAATCTACTCATTTTTTATGCCGATGATCTCGGTTACGGCGAATGCGGCGTTTATGGATGCAAGGATATCCCAACACCCAACATTGATTCGCTTGCACAGAACGGCATTAAATTCACGCAAGGATATGTCGCAGCTACGTATTGTAGTCCGTCCCGTGCTGGCTTGATGACTGGTCGCTACCCGACGCGATTCGGTCACGAGTTCAATGCGGTAGCGAGGGTCAGCGGATTGTCGCTCAAGGAGACAACGTTGCCTGAGCGGTTGAAGTCGATGGGCTACGCAACCTGTGCCATCGGAAAGTGGCACTTGGGTCAGACCACGGAGTATCGCCCAACCAACCGAGGCTTTGACGAGTTCTTTGGAACGTTGAACAACACTCCTTTTTTCCATCCGACGAGTTTCATCGATTCTCGAAAATCAAATGAGATCGAGGAAATTACCGATCCTGGCTTCTACACGACAGACAGATACGCAGAGCGTGCTGTGGACTGGTTGAGCCAACGCAAGGATGAACCTTGGTTCTTGTATTTGCCGTTTAACGCTCAACACGCTCCGCTTCAAGCACCGCAGAAGTATCTAGATCGATTTCCAAATTTGACCGACAAACGAAAGATCTTCGGTGCCATGATGTCAGCCATGGACGATGCCATTGGAAATGTCATGTCAGCGGTTCGCAAACGTGGACAAGAGGAAAATACGCTCGTCTTCTTCATCGGAGACAACGGCGGCCCAACACAAAGCACCACGTCGAACAACGGACCATTGAGAGGATTTAAGATGACGACATTCGAGGGCGGTCCGCGTGTTCCGTTCATCGCACAGTGGAAAGGGACATTTCCGGCTGGCAAGTCGTTCGATCAACCCGTCATGAATCTCGATGTGTTGCCAACCATTTTGACAGCGGCTGGCGCCAAGGTCGAACCCACTTGGAAGCTCGATGGTGTCGATCTTGCTCCCTTTGTGACGGGTAAGAATTCCGCTCGCCCCCACCTGAATCTATTCTGGCGATTCGGTGAGCAATGGGCCGTTAGACATGAAGACTGGAAGCTGGTCGTTTCTAGAGGAGGGAGCGGCAAGCCCGAGCTCTATAACTTGGCAAATGATGTTGGCGAGTCAAAGGATCTCGCAAGCGTCGAGACAAAGAAAGTTGTCGAGCTTCAAAAACTTTATGATAGTTGGTCCGCCGAACAAGCCGAGCCAACGGCTAGAGATGCAGACAATGCAAATCCGAAAAAACAAAACAAAAAGAACAACAAGAAAACGGAAGCGATTTGAAATGAATTAACGTCGCACAGGAAACTACTCGTTCCCAGGCTCTGCCTGGGAACGCATTGGTGTGGAGGCTCCTGCCTCCCGAGTACACAAACTAAGGTTGCATATCGGCGAGGCGGAGCCTCTCTTGCATTGAGTTACCAGGCAGAGCCTGGTAACTAGATTGCAATTGGCGTGAAGCGAGCCAATGGTTCTACGCTACTCGTTGGTAAGCATCTGCAATGCAGCTTTTGCCGGTTCCCAATCAGGATAAATCCGAGCCGCCTCACAGTAGCATTCACGGGCGGCTAGATCGCGGCCCAAATGCCACAAACATTGGCCAAGGGCCACACAGGCTTGATAACAAAATGGGTCCAAAGCCAAGGTTTTCTTGCAATCCTCTACGGCTGCTTCAATATCACCGTCGCTGAACCGCACCCAAGCGCGAAGCATGTAGACATCGGATCGAGAATCCGCTTCGTCGACGAGATGAGTGGCGAGTTCCGTCGCGGAGGAGTACATGCCATCTGCCAGCAATTGCTCAACGTGAAGCGCTGTCTTGCGATGCCAAGGGCTTTGTGTTCGTTTCGCAATAGCGCGGCGAGCATCGTCTGCACAAGTGCGAACTTTTCTCGCTGAATCGCAAAGCAACAATCCGAGTGAGTTGGAATGCGATTCATCCCCCAGGTAACTCAAGGCCCAGGCTGCGGCTTGACGCACGTCGCATTGATGCGAGGCCAGTAGGCGATTAAGTGTATTTGGCGCATAGTTTTGACTTACCGCCGAGATCCATTTCGAAGCATCGCTGGACAATGCATGGACGTCCGCCTCGCATTGCGTCAGGTAGTTTTCGAAAAATCGAAGCAGCTTTGCCATTCTAACTCGACGCAGGAAGTGGATCATAGGAACTAAGCTATACTGTTTGACATGCTCGGATCCAGGATGTTGGTCAGCCGTTCGTATAGCCTTACGCAAGCCCACTCTAATTGCTACTCGATCATTAAGCAATAAAATCGTGCAACAAGAATCCATTCGAAATAAACCTTTGCAATCATGCTTGACAAGAGCACGTATCGTAACTCTTGCTTCGATCGCTTTTCTTGTTTTGCAATCACATGCATGCGGGCAGATGGCACCTCATCATCCCAGCATGACAGCAGCCTCCATAGCACTGCAGCAAAGACTTCAAGCTCCCTGTCGAACTTATGTTTCAGCCCCCCTCGAGTCGCTGCTGGAAGTCATTTCAAAAGAGCAAGGAATTCCAATTTGGATCGATCGTCGAATTTCGAAAGACACGAAGATTGAGATCGAGAAGCAAGAAGAGACATTAGAAACGTTTCTGACGCGAGCTGCGGCAAGCGTCGATGGTGCACTTGTTCCCGTGGATGGAGTCTTGGTAATCGTCCCCAAACCGAAGCAAGCCAGCATCGAAGCAGCCTACTGGCGACTCTGCGTGTCTCGTGCTGGTAGCTCACTGACACGCATTGACTCAATGCCGTTTGGTTGGCCAGACGCATCGGTACCATCCAGAATTTTCAACGAATTCGTCGGTCGCTATGGTCTACAAGAGCTGAACGAAGCGACCTTAGAATACGACTTGTGGAAGAAGTTTGAGTTTCGCAAATCGTCTACCGCGTCAATCAGTGTTTGCTTGCTCAGCGGTTTTGATTTATGCTTGGCAGACGAGAACAATCATTTGAAAATCGTTTCGCTGGAAAGTTCAGGGAATGATGCTTTCAACGTAACTTGGTTGTACAAAGCAAGTGAAATAAAGCGAATTGGAGAGGGACACTGGCGCGACTGGCGAACTCGCTGGCCTGATGCTGTCAGCAAAGCAACCAAAACAGGTGACTATAGTATCCAAGCCCCGGTCGCTGCTCATCGCGATTTAGTGCGGCCACTCTTTCCCGTGAAGAAGCCGGACACCAAGAAGCAAGGCATTTCTGTTTTCTCGGGACCGCTCAAAGGGGAGTTGGAGGTCGTCATTCGTTCACTTGCGGTTCAAGCACAACTAGAATTCGCACCGCTCCCTTTGCCACCTAAACTGGGGTCAAAAACAATTGACGTCACACTTAACAATTCGACCATCGACGACATTTTGAAATTGATTGGCAAAGAATCGGGACTAGAATTTCGCAGATCTGGGCAACGCGTAGAAATCGTTTTGCCCTAAACCGGCTAAGCTAAATTCGAATCCTGAGACCTTTGGCCGTCTTTCCGCACTGTCAACTCACCCAAAAAGTCCTGCTTCCATCGACGTAAAGTGCGTGGCTAGCCAGAATTGCTTCCCGCATAGATTTTCGTTATAATGAAAGAGGTTGGTACTCCCAACCGACCCGCATTCCATCCCACCTACGATAGCTCTTTGCAATCCCACCCCTTATGCACTCGCGGTTTTGGTTTCCATATCCGACATTCAATTGGGTCTTTCTCCCTGGTGTGATTTTCATATTAGGTTGGACGCTCGGTTGGACTTTAACGGAATGCTGCGCAACGGAGCCAACGAACAATAACGATCCAAACGCCAATCTCGTTCGCAAATTCGAACTTGATATTCAGCCTATCTTGACCGCTCGCGGATGCAATGCAGGCCCTTGTCATGGAAAAGCTCGCGGTCAGAATGGTTTTGCATTGTCGCTGCTCGGCTTCGATGCGAACATGGATTTCGAGGCGATCGTCAAGAACTCCCGTGGTCGTCGTTTGTCGATCGCTTCTCCCACGGAGAGTCTGTTGCTCACCAAGGCGACGGGTAAGCTGCCGCACGGAGGGGGAATACGATTCACCGAAGCGGATGAGGATTATCGACTGCTGTTGCAATGGATTGAATTCGGAGTTGCCAGGACCACCGATGCCGATCCTAAATTGCTTAGCATCCACATATCACCTGAGCCGCATTCGTTGGTCGCAGGCCAATCCGAGTTGCTTGTCGTAACAGCCAAGTACAGCGATGGCACCGTTCGAGATGTCACCAAAATGTGCGCCTTTCAATCCAACGAACCAGCCGTGGTTTCGATCGCTACGGATGGTCGAATGCAAGCTGGGAAACTACCTGGCGAAGGCACGATCATGGCCCGCTACATGGGCATGATTGCGACATGGAGTACTGCTGTCCCGCGACCTGAATCCGTGCCAGCTGAGAGATACGTCGCGCTACCTCGAAACAACTTTATTGACGATCTAGTCTACAGCAAGTTGGCTACGCTCAATATCTTACCCAGCGAGCCATGCAACGACACACAGTTTTTGAGAAGACTCTTCCTGGATGCGATAGGCCGCATTCCATCGCTGGACGAGGTAAACCGATATCTGCGCGACGACGCGCCCGACAGACGCTCCAGGTGGGTGTCTGAAGTTCTCGACCGACCCGAGTATGCGGATTACTGGGCAAACAAGTGGGCCGATCTCCTTCGTCCTAATCCCTATCGCGTCGGTATCAAAACGACTTACAGCCTCGATGCTTGGCTGCGCGAAGTATTTCGCAAGAACATTCCTCACGATCAATTTGCTCGACAGTTAGTAACGGCGCAGGGCAGCACTTGGCGTAACGGCGCAGTGACCATCTTTCGCGATCGACGCGAACCAGCCGAGATCACCACCATGGTCAGTCAGTTGTTTTTAGGTTTGAGGATGGAGTGTGCGAAATGTCATCAGCATCCTTTCGAAGTCTATGGTCAGTCGGACTTCTATGGAATGGCAGCCCACTTCGCGCGCGTGGGCTACAAAGGTACAGGTCTATCCCCTCCGATTTCCGGTAGCGAAGAAATCGTTTTTACAAAAGCCAAGGGAGAAGTCCGCCATCCGCTAACCGACAAAGTCTTGCTCCCTAAAACTCTATTCGGTGAGGCTCGCGAGACTTCACCGAATGAGGATCCACGCGTGGCGCTCGCCGATTGGATGACATCTCCGGACAACCCCTACTTTGCGCAAGTTGCCGTCAACCGGCTTTGGGCCGAGGTAATGGGAGTAGGAATTGTGGATCCGATCGATGATTTGCGAGCGACCAACCCCGCCAGCAATCAAGCGTTGCTAACTGCGCTTGCGGAATACTTTCACGAAGTCGGCTTCGACAACAAGAAGCTTTTGCACGCTATTTTTACGAGTCACGTTTATGCTTTGTCTTCGCGTCCCAATGAGACCAACGCTTCTGACAATCGCAATTTCTCGAGACACTATCGCAAACGCCTCCGAGCGGAGGTCCTTTCGGACGCGTTGTCGGACATCACTCAGCAGGACGAGGATTTCGAAGGGATGCCGAAGGGCACCCGTGCGATACAGCTATGGACGGTCCGAACGAATTCGGAGTTGCTAGATGCATTCGGACGCCCCGATCCAAATCAAGATCCGCCTTGCGAACGGATGGCATCGGCCACCATGACGCAGACATTGCACTTAATGAATGCTTCCCACATCCAGCGCCGCATCACTGCCGACGGTGGACGCTGCCAAGCATTATCGGCCACGAGTCGCGATTCGGCATCCATCATTCAAGAGCTTTATTTGGCCATCTTCAATCGTCAGCCGGATGCGAGCGAGTTAAAGACGCTTGAAACCGAATTTGCACAACCTAAAGTAGACCGCCGGCGGTTGATCGAAGACATTATGTGGTCCATGGTCAATTCGCCAGAATTTCTTTATCTCGATTAGTGGAAGTATGCCATGCATCGACGGACGTATTTGCAACTTGGGCTAGCAGGACTAGCGGGCGGCAGCTTTCTGGATTTGCTCGCATTGCGGCAATCCTCAGCAAGCGAAGGAACGAACACCAAGCCCAAGTCCAATTGCATTTTGATTTGGATGGATGGCGGTCCGACGCACCTTGAGACATTCGATCTGAAACCAGAAGCTCCTGCGGAGATTCGCGGCGAGTTCCGTCCCATTGAGACCAACGTGTCGGGCATGCGAATCTGCGAGTACATGCCGAAATTGGCTAAAATTGCGGACAAATACTCGATCATTCGATCGGTGTGTCACAATCAAGCCAACCATGGTGCTGGCAATCATTACATGATGACAGGTGCACCGCCACGTATTCCCGTCGGCTGCGGTGCTTTCGTTAGTTTTCATCCGAGCCTCGGTTCGGTCGCAGCCTACGAGCGGCCTGCACCCCACGGCTTGCCTAGTTATTTTTCGATGCCCAGCATGTCACGGTCGGGCGGTCCCAATTTCCTAGGGGCCAAGTATGCGCCGTTTGTGGTTGCCAACGACCCAAACAAAGATAATTTTCGTGTTCGCGATGTCGAGCTACCACGCGATCTACCTTTTGAACGATTCCAGTCACGACGCGATCTTCGTAAACTTGTCGACCGCTTACCTCGATTCGAAGACCCGCAAGTTAGCGATCCTGTTACCGCTTACGATGAGAATATTGAGCAAAGTTATGACCTTGTCTTAACACCGGCAGCTCAAAAAGCTTTTGATATCCATAGCGAGCCTGCGGAGATTCGCGAAGCCTATGGGCGGAATAGTTTCGGACAACGGGCACTGATGGCCCGACGACTGGTTGAGTCAGGTGTTCCGTTTGTGACCCTTTACGATGGCGGTTGGGACCACCATTCCGATTTGTTCGGAGCCCTCAGGACTCGATTGCCAACGTGGGACCAAACCGTTGCAACCTTGATTAGCGATCTCGATCAACGCGGTTTACTTGAGACGACGATGGTCATCGCACTGGGTGAATTCGGTCGAACACCCAAGATCAGTACCCTTTCAGGTCAATCTAAGGCAGGACGCGATCACTGGGCTAATGCCATGTCCATTCTATTTGCCGGCGGTGGCAGTCGAGGGGGGCAAGTCATTGGAGCAACCGACCGACAAGGGCACTCCGCCTTTGAACGCGTCTTGTCGCCAGAAAATTATGTCTCCACGGTGTATCGCAAACTAGGCATCGACCCGAGCAAAATTTACTACACCGCGTCGGGCCGCCCAACACACTTGGTCAGCGATCACACTCCTATCCATGAGTTGATGTAGTGTCATCGATTCGAACAACACAAGGATGGATCGCCATTCTTTGGTCCTTGTGGGCCATAACCAATGCGTGCTTATTTGCCGAAACCGGTTTCGCGGCCGAGAAACCAGAGTTAACTCGGCTGTTTCCAGCAGGCGGGCAAATTGGCACGACGGTAGACGTAGAAGCCACGGGCAAGTTTCCCGTTTGGCCGATACAGGCATGGTCCGACACGCCTTTGATTGAATGGACATGCCTCAAAGATTCTGGGAAGCTTCAGGCAAAGATTGCGGCCAACACGGCACCTGGATTGCATTGGCTCCGCCTGCATCATGAAAATGGAGCAACCGCAATTCGGCCGTTCTTAGTAGGACAGGCACTTGAACGCAACGAAGTCGAACCCAACGATCGTCCTTCCGAAGCCAACAAGATCGACTCGTTGCCTCAAACGATACAAGGCATTTTGAACAAGCGAGCCGACGTCGATCTTTACGCGGTTTCACTTGAAAAAGGACAGATGTTGGTCTCGACCATCGACTCGGCGAAGTGGTTGCAATCCCCCGCCGATATCAATTTGCAAATGCTTGACACCAAGGGATTCGTGCTGGCAGAAAACTTGGATCATGCAGGGCTTGATCCATATCTTGAGTTCACAGCTCCAAGTGCTGGGACGTATATCGTCCGGGTGTTTGGATTTCCTGCGGCGCCGGATAGCACGGTGGCTTTCAGCGGCGGCAACGACTGGAACTATCGACTGCGGTTGGATTCGAAGCCTTGTCCATTTGGCAGTTGGCTTGATTTCGACATGCAGTCGGAAATGGAGTCGGACCGAATCGAGTCCGTGCCTGGAACACATGTCAACTATGAAAATGCCTTGCTGATCAAGGGTCCGGCCAAGATAGCAGGGGTACTTACGGAGGCAAGACAAGCCAACTACTTGCGGTTTACAGCCCGGGCAGGCGTGAATCATCGCATTCGTGTTTTCGCGAGGGAGTTCGGTTCGTCGCTGGATCCAACCGTTGCGATCCTGGACGCAAAGGGAAAACAATTGGTTCAGCAAGACGATGTAGCGAACGACCCCGATCCGGACTTGCGTTGGAAAGCCCCTGGGGATGGTGAGTACTTGATTGAGATCAATGATTTCCACCGATTAGGCGGGGCCGATTATCGTTTTATTGCCATAATGGAAGAACGACCAGCCAACTTCTCGTTGTCCTTAGCGAATGATTTGATCGTATCCAGCATTGGTAAAGAATCCGAGGTCACGGTCACCATCGATCGAGAAAGCGATTTCAAAGGGACCATCAACATTACGGCTGAGGGGTTACCCGCAACAAGCGAATGTTCCGTCGCAGAATCCAAAGATGGAAGCGATACGAGCAAAAAGGTAACTCTCAAGCTTAAGTCCACAGCAGCCTTTCAAGGTCCTATCAAGATTGTTGCGAAAGCCAATGAACCGCCAGTGATGGTTCGACATGCGACAGTTCCCAAGGGAAAAACCGCGTGGTTGAGCGTCACTGCGGAATAACAATCCCATGAAACTGAGACGCAATTCGATGAGTCCGCTCCGATTCGATAGGACGGGCGCACTGAACCCTAACTGCGGCGTTGATTCTGAACAGATAAACGCAACAACGCTTCAGCTTGCAAAAATTCGGGACGAGATGATGTCGGGGGCTCTCGATTTGAACGCAGGTAATGCGTTTGTCAGGGGCCCTGACGAGTTGTTAGCATCTTATGCCGCTGATCGGAGGGGCAGCGTTCTGGGGCGACTGTTCAAGCGTGCATCCTACATGCATACGATCGTCGATCGGGTCGTCATGCTTGGGAGCGGTGGTTGCTGCACGGGAGCCAAAGCCATTCTGGAATCTTGTTGTCAGCCATTTTGGAACGAGCTGTCTCGGGCCGATCGGGGGAGCAAGCCTCGGATTTACTTCGGCGGCAACAGCTTCGATAATGATTCAATGCAAGGCTTGTTGCATTTGCTCGACGCACACAAAGGGAAACCAGCTTCAAGCGAATTCGAGCGATGGGCCCTCGTGGTTATCGACAAAAATGGCGACACTCCGGAAACATCGTCAGCCCTCCGGCAGTTTCTTGCTGCTCTTCAGTCGAGCACAGGCTTGGATCGCGAAAAGCTCGTCGAACTCCTTGTCACGGTCACCGGCCAGAATAGCAGACTGCATGAAATGGTTACGCAACTTGGCTCAACCGACATTTATTCCATTCCCGAAGGAGTGGACGATCCATTTTCGGTACTTTCCGTCGCTGGCTTGGTACCGGCAGCGATGCTTGGCGTTAATGTCATCGAGCTGCTTCAAGGGGCAGTCGCCATGACCGAGCATTTTGCAACTGCCCCACCTCAGGAAAACGTCGTTCTACAATACGCTGCGACCAACCATTTGCTCGAAAAGCAGCGGGGCCTTGCTGTTCGGGTCTTGAGACTTTGGAGTAAGGCACTCGAGCCATTCGGTTTTTGGTACGACCAACTCGTCTCGGAGAGCCTAGGCAAAGAACTTGCCGGCGTCGCGCAAATATCCATGGTTAAAACGAGTGATTTGTTTTCGCGTCACCAACAGCATCGGCACGCCCACAGGCACGCCAACAGAGACACGGCCGTGAACAACATCATTGTCGAAGAAGTTCGATTCGACGCGTTGCCGGTCCAAAAGGGAGAAAATGACGTGGATTTCAAGTTTGGTGTATCCCAAGAAACCTTGCCTGAAGCCCTAAAGCGGGTAATCGCGGCGGCGAACGAAGAGTTGAAACTCGCGGGTCGCCCGTCGACAAATCTCTTGGTGCCTCGAGTCGATGAGTTGCACATGGGCCAACTCTTTCAAATGATGATGTTGGCAACCGTTGTCGAAGGTCGATTTATGGGCGTTAAGCGAGCGGTAGGCGGTTAGATAGGCTTCTAGCCACTCATTTTAAGCTTGACAGGCTGCAAGCCTATCCTACTAATGGATCGAGCAAACAGCCATTTTCAAAACCGATGTAGTTACGATACTTCTCGGTTTCCAGTTCCAAGGGTTGTGATTGGTGGATAAACTGTTCCTTTCCGCACGCGTTCCACGTGTCGAACCCTACACTTAATAAGTCAATACAACGGAGTTTTTAGCTCGTGACGACTCAATATATCGAAGCAATTGCAGGAAACATCACTCCCGAAATGGAGTTTGTGGCAAAACGTGAACTGTTGACTCCGGAACTGATCCGAGACGAAGTTGCGGCTGGTCGGATGGTGATTCCAGCCAACAAGGTTCATTTGCAAGGTCGATTGGAACCAATGTGCATTGGTATCGCTTCCAAATGTAAGATCAATGCCAATATCGGAAACTCCGCAGTAACCAGCAACGTCGATGAGGAGCTAGAAAAGCTTCACGTCTCAGTCCATTATGGGGCCGACACCGTGATGGACTTATCGACAGGTAAGGATATCGATAATATTCGAGCCAAAATCATTGCTGCTTCGCCAGTTCCTATCGGCACCGTGCCCATCTATCAAATGCTGGAAGAGCTAGGTGGCAACATCGAAGACATGCGAGCCCAGCATTTCTTGGATATGGTCGAACATCAGGCCAAACAGGGTGTCGACTACATGACGATTCACTGCGGTGTCTTGCTCGAGCATTTGCACATGACCGTCTCTCGCGTGACTGGAATCGTGAGTCGAGGTGGTTCGCTCATTGCCAAATGGATGATGGTTCACCGCAAGCAAAATCCGCTCTACGAAGCATTCGATGATCTTTGCGACATCATGAAACAATACGACGTCACTTGGAGCTTGGGCGATGGATTGCGACCTGGTTCGATTGCGGATGCGAGCGACGAAGCTCAGTTTGCAGAGCTCGATGTACTCGGCAAGCTGTGCACACGAGGCTGGGCGCGAGGAACCCAAGTTATGGTCGAAGGTCCGGGCCACATACCGATGGACCAGATTGAGATGAACATCAAACGACAAATCGAGGTCTGTCATGGTGCTCCCTTTTACGTTCTCGGACCTTTGGTAACCGATGTCGCGCCAGGCTATGACCACATCACGAGTGCCATCGGTGCGGCTTTGGCAGGCTGGAGTGGAGCTGCCATGTTGTGCTACGTTACACCGAAAGAACACCTTGGTCTGCCGAATCGTGAAGACGTGAAACAAGGTGTGATTGCTTACAAGATTGCAGCTCACGCGGCAGACGTAGCCCGCAAACGGCCCGGGGCTCAAGATCGCGATAATGCCCTGTCTAAGGCCAGATTCGCTTTCGATTGGAATGAGCAATTCCGCTTGTCGCTAGATCCAGAAACAGCTCAAGCGTATCACGACGAAACATTGCCTCAAGACACTTTTAAGAGCGCTCACTTCTGCAGCATGTGCGGCCCCAAGTATTGTTCGATGCGAATTACGGAAGACATCCGGAAAATGGCCGCCGAAAGCACCGAACCATTCTTGGTCGAGATTAAGAATTAAGAGTTAGGCACGCATCAACGGAGGGCTTGCGCTGGGGTGTACCGATCGCCGGCAAGTCTCGTCCTAGT
>JAIPFP010000122.1 GCA_021736575.1 Pirellula sp.
GCCTTCGATCGCACTGACGGCGTCGAAAATCGCCGTGCCAACCATCGCTAGGGCACGCGTCGCTACCGGTGGGGCCGAGGCATCAAGGCGGATCGCGTTGAGGGCAGCCTCATTCCAGCGCAAGACGACATCCTGCTGGTTCGGGTCAGGACTGACTCGCGTCAGCACCAGGCTAAAGTCACCGACGTTTCCTGCAGGGTCCATAGCATGGGCGGTGAAACCGTTACCTCCGAGGGCGAGCGAAACGTTGGCGAACTGGAAGTTCCCTGAGCCCGAGGCGAGCGCTGTTGCGATCGTCACGCCGCTCTTCGACAGAGTGACGGTCGACCCAGGATCGGTTCGTCCAACCAAGGTAACGCTTCCGGCACTTGTAGAGAGGTCGCCGACGGTCCCGGTGTCCGATGCAATCGACAGGTCAAACGCGGCGCTAGGAGCAAGGGAATCGAGCGTAAAAGTGACGTCAAAGAAACTGGAGACATTGCCAGCTAGATCGGTCCCGCGCAGGTGGACGACGTGCGGACCATCGGCCGATCCATCAAGCGGCAGTGTTGTTTCCATTTGAAAATTCCCTGCGGCATCGAACGCGACGTCGAACAACGGCCCGGAATCGACTTTTGCCTTTAATATTCCCATCCCTGCACGACTGTCTGTTGCTCGACCGCTCACCGTAACATTACGGTTGCTGACGAGACCCGAGACGGGGGCATCAATGGCGACGACGGGAGCTTGCGTATCGCGTAAGATGGAGAACGATTCGAGCCGTTGCTGAGTGAACGCCGATACCGACCGCGATCGCACTTGAACGACATTCGCTTCCTCGGCCAAGGTAACTCCCGAAACCGTGAACGTACCTGCGCCGCTGGTGAGACCGGACCCATTATCGAATCCGTTGTCGGCGCCCGTTTCCACCGCGAATGACGCGGCGGCACTTGTCGTCCCCGTCACGAGAATTGTCGATTGGTTCGTGACCCGGGTACCATCCGCTAACACGACGGAGCCGGGTAGGGCCGAGAGGGTCAGCGAAAGGGGATTGAGAGTCGTGCTGTCACCGAGATTCGTGCGCCATTGCGAATAATCGTATGCGGTCACGAGCCCGTCGAGGTTCGCGTCCGCTTCGACTTGATACTGACTGTTCCTGATCAACGCGTTGATCGCCGTTCCGTCAGCCGTATCAACCTTGCGGTCGCCATTGATGTCACCCACGAGATAGGTGTTCAACCGATAAGAACCTGACGTATCGCGTTCGGACGACACCGTGAGGTAGTAATTTCCTGCGGAAAGCTCGGCGATAGCGAGACTCTGACGTTTGGCCGCCAGATCCGGCTGACTGAGAGCCGGGGACACGACCGCATTCGTGCTGGAATTGCGAATCGTCACTGTCGCGGGATCAAGGTTGCTGCCGTCGCCTGCCACGAGCTTAAAGCCCAAGTTCATCTTTCCGCCGCTCAACGCGAATTCCGAATTGCTGATCCCTATTTCGATCCGATCGCTTCCACCGGAGCCGACGATCTGTCCGTCGAAGGTGGCAAACACGCGGGCGTCGGCACTGAGGAGTATACGGGGTTCCAGTGCCTCAACGCCCATGGTCGAATCCGTGATAGCGAGCTGTCGTCTAAATGGATTCTTTTGTGCGACTCCAGTGATGTACCTGAAGCTAGTCCAAGCCGGGGTCGGCGGGTTCGCCTGAAGTTTTACCCGCCGAGATCGACGCGTCCGCAATAAAAAGAGGAGTGTTCGCAGCCAACGATAAAAAGTTGAGATCATTGAAATGCTCCTGCGCTGAAACATTAGGCTGATGCTAGCGACTGTCCACACCGAAAACTGGTAGATATTTCAACAGGGAGTGTCAATCTGCTAGGTAACCCGCTCGATCGTATGTGACTTTGGTCTGATGCTGCAAGTAATTTCCCGTCCGAAGTTCCCGAATTCCCGAAAATTATTAATTTTTTGTTGGCTCAGCCGTGGATCCGTGTTAAAGAAGATTTAGGGGGAATGGGGGACAACGATGTATTTCAGCCGCCCGACCGGAGAGGTCAGCGAACCGAAGAGTTATTCGCTCACGATCAAGAAATCGGAGCCTTGGGGCAGGACGAAGGAATCGCTCCTTGCGTCTTGCAACGGTTGATACGTCACAAAAAAGGCGGACATTACCCACACCACATATACCTACCAAGACGAACTCAAAACTAGCTAGACGTGAGGTGGATCAACTTACGATACTTCGAACAACTTTGGGAAATTCGGATACGAGCTCTGAGCCCAAAAGTTCTGACGAGTATTCTGAAAATGGTTTGCACCAAAGATTGCACCAAACGATGGCCGAAGACGGCTTTTCGAGTCCACTTTTGGCCGAACTCAGCAAACTACAAGAGTTCCTTAAAAACGAAAAAGCCCTGGAATTCATTGAGAAAACCAGGGCTTTTGTAAGCGAGGTCGACGGGGGTCGAACCCGCAACCTCCGGATCGACAGTCCGGTGCTCTAACCAATTGAGCTACAACCCCTTCGCTTCATCGGATTATATACCTCCAATTGGCCCCCGCAAGGACTGTTGCTTCCCACAGTCGCTTTTTCAGTGGATTCAATCGGTTACGACGCAATTACAAGCGGATTTAACCGAAAAACCGTTCGTTTCGATTCCACCGAACCCGTGTTCCAGCGATTTCTACGTCAAGTTGTCGCGGCTCAATGCCTTGTATTTGATTCCGCCCTACTGTCTTTAGGCAGGTAATCTGCATCGATCATAACATGGGCCGAAAACCGTGGGCTAAGGCCCAATGGCTAATCAGCCGCAACGCGTTAGCGTACGGTTTAGCCCGACTTAGCCCGACTTTATGATCGACGCCAGGTGGTCTGCATCCTGCACGCCAGGAATAAATCGGCCAACATTTGTTTTGGAAGTCTTGACCATGCATACTCTGCAAAAACAGTTCACTGCGATCGTTCGAGGCATTTGCTTCTGCGTCGAACATATGACCGTCACTCAGTGGTGTATTTTCGGCACGATTTCGGTTGTCCTGAGTTTTCTCTGTCTTAGAAGTACCAGACTTTATTGAAGTCTATTCGATTCCGGAACTGCCTGAGTCACCAGAACCGACGTCCAGCTTGGCCCACTTCTTGGTCGACAGCTTTTTCAAGGCTGGTTCGGTTACATTGCCGTTTTCCTTGAACGTCAACGACTGCAGCTTTGGCATCGCAAGCAACTTGTCGATAGATGCGTCCGTCACATTCGTCGATCGTATCGTAAGTTCCTTGAGATTCGGCAGTGCCGCAATCACGTCCACCGAGGCGTCCGTCATCTGCGGAAGGCTCCATATATCGAGCAGTTCAAGTGTTGGAAGCGATCCCAGATTCGCTAAGCCGCTATCGCTAATGCCGCTGATTTCATGCAAGTACAGCCGGCGTAGCTTCGGCAGTTCTTTGAAAACTTCGAGAGCTTGATCATCTACGATTGGCAAATCGCGAAGCGTCAAGCGCTGCAGGTTGAGGCCCTTGAGAGCCAATACACCCTCGCTTCCGAAACCTTGGCATCGAAAAATCTCGAGCTGAGAAAGCTTCTTGAGTTTGGCTAGATGCGCACCCGATTGATTCGTAATTGCGAAGTCTTGAATCAGCAAGTTTTCTATGGTTCCATTGCGTGATAGCAACTCCATGCCGTAGTCGGAAACCGCCGTGCTACGATGCTTCAATGCCTTCAGTTTGGGCAAGGCGGCGAGCACCTCAAGGGTCATGTCGCCAGCTTCCATGTTACCGCGAAGATCGACCACTTGCAGGTCCTGCAACTTAGCAAGTCTGCGCGTACTGAGTTCATTGAAGCGGTTCTGCACGAGGGACAATCGTTGCAGATTTTTTAGCTCTGAAATCGACTTTAGCACCTGGCTGGACATGTTCGCATTGGACGACAAGTCGAGCTCGGTCAGCTTGGGAAATGACGTTGCGATTGCCTCGACAGCCGCATCGTCGATGACGGTATTGGTCAACGCGAGAGTCGTCAGATCTTTGAGGCCGTTGAGCTTAGCTGCCATCTCCGTGTTGAGCGTTCGGCAATTGAAAATTTGCAGTTTTTTCAAATCCTTCAAACGACCAAACAAAGTTAGATCATCGGATGTCAAGAGTGATCCATCTTGAATCACGATCTCGGTTAAACGCGTCCCATCCATAGTGACCTTCGCCGTCGGTCCCAACGCATCCAAGCGTTTTTTCGCGGCGTTGATATCATCGACACTTGAGGTAGCTTCGAACTCGGCAATCGACCAGCCGAGGTTTGTCGACGCGAATCCGAAACAGCTAACCATCAAAGCCAAACGAAGACCATTCGTATAAAGCCACTCTTGACGACGACTCATCGCAAAAACCCTTTTCTCTAAATAAAAAAACAGCAGTAGTGCAGCGAACTACACTACTGCCGGATGTTGCAGTAATCTATTTCAAAACAAAAGATCGGTCAAACTAATCCAAACGATAGCCTTCACGATACTTTGGCTTGATCAGATCCGCTACGCGCGGTGTCTTCAGAGAAGCCAAGTTGGTGACGACAAGATTCTTGGCGTCCCATTCGACTTTTTCGCCCCACTCACCCATCTCACCGTTGGCTCCACCTTTGGAAGCGGCCCATACGGCTAGGTTACCTAACAAGATGGTTTCGGTGAGCGGTCCGGCTCGATCGATGAAGTTCGATTTGCAGATCTTGGGATCACCCGACATCTTCGCTCGGAACAACTCATACATGTTATTGGTATCGTTATCCCCCTTGTTTTCCGCCTTTTCGAAGTCGACGGTTACTTTGTCGACACCCTTGAGTTCGTACCTGCCGCAATAGTCATCGGAGCTGTAGAACGCGCCCTTTTCACCGATAATGAGCACGCCGCTGTCGGCTACCTTGTTGATTCCCCACTTCTCGAACACTGCGGCAGGTGGCTTGTTACCCTTGCGGTCGTACCACCAGAAAGGAATCGCTGGACGCTCTTTGGTTTCTGGAAACTCGAACTTAATGACCGAACTCGCAGGGAAACTGTCGAAATCGTGACCGCTGGTTTTGGCAACCACGGAAATGGGATCTCGTAGGCCGCAGGAGGCAAATGGAACGGTCAGTTGATGGCATGCCATATCGCCTAGTGCGCCTGTACCGAAGTCCCACCAACCTCGAAACTGGAAGCTATGGTAAAGTCCTGGCCAGTATTCGCGATCTGGGGCGACACCAATCCAACTCTTCCAGTCCAATCGTTCAAGAGTCCGTGCAATTTCCTTCTGTTTGGCCTCGATGATTTTGGGTGCTTCCGCAGCATCCTCTTTCTTCGCTTCGGCTGAAAACTTAGCAATGTCCATCCGTCGACCTGGGCCTTGAGCCCACACAGGACGATTCGACCACGCGTAGACTTCCTTGAGCGGTCCAAGCACTCCCGATTTCAATTGTGCGATTGCTTCACGCGAAGAATCGAGGGCCGTTCCTTGGTTACCCATCTGAGTACAGACGCCGGTTTCCGCGGCTACTTTTGCCAGGAGTCGAGCTTCGTAGATGGTGCGAGTCAAAGGCTTTTGCGTGTAGCAGCTAATACCCAGTCGCATGGCTGCCAGTGTGACTGGTCCGTGCATATGGTCGGGTGTGCTGACGGTGACGATGTCAATTTTTTTTCCGTACTTGGCGAACAGTTCGCGAAAGTCGGTGAATTTCTCTGCACCCTTGAAAGCAGGCGAATCGCCTTTGCCATCCATAGTATTTCGGTCGACGTCACAAATCGCGACGACATTGCCGAACTTCGCAGCGTTGCTCGAGTCGCTACCTCCTTTGCCCCCGACGCCAATGCAGGCAACGTTGAGCTTCTCATTCGCAGCTTGACTGAGTGCCGGTCGGCTGCCTGCGGCAACGAAGTATCCGGCGCTAACGACCGAAGCATTTTGAATAAACTTACGGCGATTTGTTCTCGTCATTGGTTCTTCCCATCACTGGAGGTTAATAAAGGTAAGCAAATTGGGCAGTTCAGTATAATGGCACGGCTGGAGCCAAGCAACAACACATCCAAGTTACCGCCAATGCGACGGACATTGGCTTTCACTGAGGGGTGAATTTTACCCATTGGTGTTCCTCAGGTTTGGGGTTGTGATCCTCCGCGAGGTTTAGGATACTATTTGCTTCGAATTTAACGATATTGGGTTGAGCCACAGCTCGCGTTCGTAGCGGGATGATACGGCCGCCGGAAAACCGGAAGCCGTTTGTTTTTGATGCGTGGAGATCGCATCAATGCATCGGACTCAGCCACGCGATGCGTTTCCAAATAGGAAATGATTCATCGCTACAACCCTTTTGCAATCGAGCGGTTGCTCGGAAGTGAGAATTGAGACATGGGACGATACACGGGCCCCAAGGCCAGAGTAAACCGACGATTCGGCGCTGTCTTGTACGAAAGCGCTGGCGCCATGAGAGCTTACGAAAAGCGCAGCGAGCAACCACCGGGTATGCACCCAAAGGGACGCCGAACTAGCAACTACGGCACCGCTTTATCCGAAAAGCAAAAGATCAAGTACTACTATGGGCTCGGCGAACGCCAGCTTCGACGTTACTTCGATGACGCGGTTCGCAAGAAGGGGAATACCGGAGAGACATTGCTTTTGATGTGCGAGCGACGCCTCGACAATATCATTCGCCGCATCGGTCTCTCGAAAACGCGTCCACAAGCTCGACAAGGGATCGTGCACGGTCACTTCAAAGTCAATGGTGTCAAAGTGACTAGCCCGTCGTACATGTTGCGACCAGGTGATGTGATCGAAATTCGCAGCAACGAAGCCATCCGAAATCTCTATCGCGGGGTGATTGCAAACAATTCGCCTGTTCCTTTGGATTGGGTTTCGTTCGATAGCGAAGGACTCAAAGCCATCGTCCAAGGCGCTCCTGGTCCCAGCGATATTTCGCTCCCAGTGAATGCGAACATCGTGGTCGAATTCTTGTCTCGATAGTTTCTCAATCTTGATCTACATCTTATGCACGCTCCTGTTGTCGTATTGGGTGGCGGACCTGGCGGCTACGCGGCAGCCTTTTTGGCTGCCGACGAAGGCTTAGAGGTCGTCATTGTCGAAGCCGATTCCCGACTCGGCGGAACTTGCCTGCTGCGAGGCTGCATCCCTTCCAAAGCGTTGCTGCACGTGGCAAAAGTGCTCGGCGAAGTGCATGAGATGAGCCACGATTGGGGTGTCGATTTCGGAACGCCGAAGATCGACATCGACAAAATCAGGGCTCGCAAAGAGAAAGTGATCGATACGTTGACCGGCGGATTGGCTCAACTTTCCAAGCGCCGAAACGTTAAAGTCATCAAAGCCCGCGGCAAGTTTGAGAATTCCACAACCTTGCTGCTCGAAGGGGACGATGCGTCAATTCCCGAAGGTGGCCGTTTAACGTTCGACTATTGCGTCGTTGCAACAGGCAGCGTTCCCGCGATGCCCCCATCGTTCAACATCGGCTCATCGCGAGTCATGGACTCGACCGGAGCGTTAGCTTTGGTTGATATCCCCGAGAAACTCTTGGTGATTGGCGGCGGATACATCGGTTTAGAAATGGGGACCGTGTACGCGAATTTGGGCTCCAAAGTATCCGTTGTCGAATGGACCGATGGGCTCTTGCCAGGTGCGGACCGAGACTTGGTTAAGCCATTACAGAATCGGCTTAAGACTCTTTTTGACAATCGAATTTTCTTGAATACCAAAGTGGGTTCGATCGCTGAGATCGACGACCAGATTGAGGTTACCTTTGAAGGCCCGGGCAAGTTTGGGCACGAACGCTTCGATCGCGTGTTGGTCAGTGTTGGAAGGCGGCCAGTCAGCCAAGGCCTCGGACTCGAAAACACAAAAGCCCAAATCAACCCAAAGGGCTTTATCGTTTGTGACAAACAACAGCGAACGGCCGACCCGCATATCTTTGCTATCGGCGATGTGGCCGGAGATCCGATGTTGGCACATAAAGCCAGCCACGAAGCCAAGGTCGCGATTGAAGTGATCTTGGGGAAACCTGCTGTCTTTGACAAGGTTGCAATCCCTGCCGTGGTCTTCACCGATCCGGAAATTGCTTGGGCTGGGTTAACGGACGACCAAGCGAAACGCGAAGGACGCAAAGTCGACATTGAGGTTTATCCTTGGGCCGCAAGTGGGAGGGCACAAGCGATTGGTCGAACGGATGGCTTTACGAAATGGCTGGTTGACCCAGAAACCCATCGCGTTCTTGGCTGTGGAATTGTAGGCTCGGGCGCAGGCGAGTTGATTGCAGAGGCAGTTTTGGCGATCGAAATGGGCTGCGAAGTTCGCGACGTAACCGAGTCGATCCATCCCCATCCAACGTTGAGTGAAACGCTCATGAATGCCGGCGAAGTTCACTTCGGTACGGCAACGGAAATCTATAAGCCAAAACGCCACGTGTAAGCCTGTCGCCTTAGGCCGGGCTGTTATCCCAGGGGATCGTTGCCTTCACCCTAGCGTGAAGGTCAATTACCACTGGCGTAAAGCCAGATGGCATGAAACGAAAATGCCCCTGGGTTCACCCCAGGGGATCGTTGCCTTCGCCCTAGCGTGAAGGTCAAGTACCACTGGCGTAAAGCCAGATGGCATGAAACGAAAATGCACATGGGTTTATCCAAGGGGATTGTTGCCTTCGCCGCTTGCCACCGCCTTGCCACCGCCTTGGCAACAGCTTGGCACACGCGACCACTCGACTTCAATCGTTTTGCGATCTCGAATCAATGGCTGGGCGTGTTGTGAAAACGCTGGTTTCTGGTATATTTTTGCTTCTCGAAAAACGCGAGAAAACCCTGGAAAAACACTGACGAAATGCAATCGTCGGGACCGGTGTTTAATCGCTGTTCCGTTCCCCTTGTCGAAATGGCCATTCCTGTGTCGAACGTCCCACCCAATGATGATTCTGAATCCAATGATCCAGCCTCATTGCCGTCTGCTGGGGGTGATGGTTCTGGGGGTGGCGGCGAGCGGCTGATCGATCAGTCTATCGAAAATGAGTTGCGGGATAGTTATCTCACATATGCGATGAGCGTTATCGTCAGTCGCGCACTTCCGGACGTTCGCGATGGGTTGAAGCCCAGCCAGCGCCGGATTCTGGTCGCCATGAACGATTTGAGTCTTACGCCAGGTGCGGCTCGCGTTAAGTGCGCGAAGATCGCGGGCGACACGTCGGGTAATTACCACCCCCACGGCGAAGCCATCATCTACCCGACTCTTGTCCGCATGGCTCAAGAGTGGAACATGCGGCATATGCTCATCGACAAGCAAGGGAACTTTGGCTCGATCGCCGGACTTCCCGCGGCTGCCATGCGATATACCGAAGCTCGTCTGGCGGCTCCTGCGGCGATGATGCTCGACGACATCCGCCTCGACACGGTCGATTTTATTCCAACCTACGACGAACGACGCACCGAGCCTGTTGTCTTGCCGTCGAAGTTTCCGAACTTGTTGGTGAACGGCGCAACTGGCATCGCGGTCGGTATGGCCACAAGCATACCGCCACACAATCTACGCGAAGTATGTGCGGCGATCATCCGAGTCATTGACGACCCGGACGTTTCGATCGCGGAAATCAATGAAATCATTCCGGGACCTGACTTCCCAACCGGCGGCATCATCTGCGGTCGCTATGCGATTCGCCAAGGTTACAACACGGGCCGGTCGACCATCGTCATGCGGGCTCGCGTCGACGTCGAAGAAGGCAAAAAAGCGCGGCTGATCATCCGCGAGATTCCCTATCAACAGTTTCGCGATCGGGTCATCGAAAGGATTGCGGATCTGGTTCGAAGCGAAAAGATCAAGGGTATCTCGGCGATTCGCGACGAAAGCGATTTGAAGGAACCGGTTCGAATCGTCATCGAGATCAAGCAGAATTCGGATCCGCACATTGTTCTCAATCAGCTTTATCAGTTCTCGTCCTTGCAAGAGTCGTTCTCCATCAACATGCTTGCGTTGGTGGATGGCAAGCCACGCGAATTGAGCATCAAAGAACTCATTCAAGAGTTTATCCGGCATCGCGTGACCGTGATTCGACGCCGAACCCAATTCCTGCTGGCTTCGGCGCGAAAGCGCAAGCACGTTGTCGAAGGATTGCTGTTGGCCTTGGCAGACATCGACAAGATCATCATGCTCATTCGACAAAGCCGTACCCAGGCTGAGGCGAAAGTCAAATTGATGGGCGTTGAATGCCCTGCCTCGATGATGCAGCGAGCGTTGGGCGATCGAGGATTTGCCGATTTTCAATTGGAGCGCGGTTCGAGCGATGTTTACACGTTGACGAGCGTGCAGACCGATTCGATCCTCCGCATGACGTTGGGCCAGTTGGCGGGCCTCGAACAAGAGCGACTCACGGACGAGCACGCAACCATCCTGACCGAGATTGAAAAGTACCGAGTCATCTTGGGCGATCCGGCCAACATTTTTGCCATTATCAAAGCCGATCTAGAAGATATCTCTCGACGCTTTGGCAACGACCGTCGAACGGTGATCGATGGCGAAGAGCTTGGCAACTACAACATGGAGGACTTGATCACCGAAGAAACGATGGTCGTCACCATCTCGCATCAAGGTTACATCAAGCGCATCCCGGCAACGACGTATCGAGCCCAGAAACGCGGCGGCAAAGGTATCGCGGGCCTAAAATCGGAAGAGGAAGATCCGGTCGAGCATTTGTTTGTGGCCAGTACGCATGCTTACCTGCTGTTCTTCACCAATCAAGGAAAAGTCTATTGGCAGAAGGTTTGGGAAATCCCTCAAATGAGTAGGGAAAGCCGTGGGCGGGCTGTCGTGAATTTGCTGAACTTGACGCCGGATGAAAAGATCCGCGATTGCGTCGTCGTTCGCGATTTCAATTTGCCAGGTCACTTCCTCATGATGGCCACCAAAAAAGGGGTCGTGAAGAAGACAGAACTCGAAGCGTACAGTCGTCCAAAGAAGGGTGGCATCATCGCGATCAAACTGCGTGAAGAGGATGAACTCGTGGATGTTGTCGTGCTGAAACCCAACGATCAAATTGTTTTGGCGACCGCCAATGGAATGGCCATCCGATTCACCGAAAGCAACGCACGCCCCACGGGCCGCAACACGTCGGGCGTCAAAGGCATCACGCTCAAAAAGGGGGATGAACTGGTCGGAATGGTTGTGGCAGAACCGGACGCAACGCTGCTGACGGTATGCGAATTAGGCTACGGCAAACGAACAACATTCGGCCCTGGTGACGAGATGGTTGGACGCGAGGTTGCTGTGCCGCTGGTCGATGAGAACGGCGACGAAATACTTGGTGAGGAAGAGGTTGTCGAAGAAGCCGAGGACGAAGTGGAAGATCTTAATTCCGCAAATCGATATCGAACGCAGCGACGCGGAGGCAAAGGTGTTATCGACATCAAGACAACCAAGCGCAACGGGCGGGTCGTGGGTATCGTGCCGGTGGACGATACCGACGAATTGATGATGATGACCGTTCGAGGCAAGATCCAACGCGTGGCTGCCAAGGATATCAGCGTCATCGGACGCAACACCCAAGGTGTGCGGATCATGAGTTTGGATGAGGGAGACACCCTCACCGCGATAGTACGCGTTCCTCCAGATGAAATCGATGAAGCCGCAATCGCCAATGCAATCATCCCCCCAACAGGCATCCCCCCAACAAGCATCGCACCTCCGGAAGCCACCTCGGAAGAGTCGAGTTCTGGAGAGACACGTTCCGATGAGCCAGATTCTGAAGTGGACTCTGAAGTGGACTCTGAAGTGGACTCGGATAACGAGGACTAATTGAGAGAACGATTGAGAGAACGATTGAGAGAACGATTGAGAGCCAAGTCTTGACCAAAGAGCCGTCGGATTCGTTGCTTGTGTTGGTCTGCACCTACAATGAACGCGCCAATCTACCTTCTCTGTTTGAGCGGATCAATGCTTTCGTACCGAACGCACACATTCTAGTCGTGGATGACAACTCACCCGACGGTACGAGCGAATGGGTCGAGGAGTATCAACGATCGCATTCATCCGTATTACTCAATCGCCGAAGTGGAAAATTGGGGTTGGGGACGGCCATTCGGGCGGGCATGCACTATGCAATTGAGAATGGCTATGAATGGTTGCTGAACTTGGATGCCGATTTGAGTCATGACCCCAAATCGATTCCGGATCTATTGGCCAAGCAGTTGCAGTCCGATGTGGTCATTGGTTCCAGGTATGTGCCGGGGGGAGGCATGGTAGGTTGCTCATGGCGTAGGGTTTTCGTGAGCAAATGCGCGAACAGCTATGCCAAGTGGCTCATTGGCTGGACGGTTCGCGATTGCAGCAGTGCATTTCGACTCTACCGTGTCGCAAAGTTAAAGACTCTGAATTTGGACGGACTGAAGGGAGTTGGCTACGGTTTTTTGGAAGAAGTGCTTTGGCATCTTCTCAATCAAGGGGCTCGACTCAACGAAGTCGGGATTATCTATAGCGAGCGTCGCGAAGGCAAATCGAAGATATCGATCCAAGAAGCTTGGTCGACGATCACATCGCTTCACAACGTTGCCAAACTGCAGCGATCGAGTAGCAACGCGAGTGGATCTTAGTTGTGCGACGCAACCCCTCACCCCCAACCCCTCTCCCCGAGACCAGGGCGAGGGGAGCAAGATCGAAAGATGTGGGTACAGATGAGGCATAAAGTTAGTGGCATGAATCAATGCGGCTGAGTTTATGCCAGACAATCGCCAGAATAGAAACGAAAAAACCTTTGCTGATTTTGTCAGCAAAGGTTCATTCGTTTTGGAGAAGGGGGATTTGGTGTTTAGACCAATTCCTTCTTGGCTCCGATGAGCGTGCGGAGTCGTTCAGCCAAAAGACGGGCGTCAAATGGTTTCTTAAACGTCTCGTTGATGCTCGAGCGATCGAAGCTCATTACGTTGCCATCGTCTGGCAACAATGCGATCAAGATGATCTCGGTAAAGTCAGCATTCTTGCGTAGGTTTTGGCAGATTTGCAACGCTTCTAGCTTGCCGACTGAGAAGTCGACAATCATGCAATCTGGGTGAAAACTTTCTGCTTGAATTCCTGCCTCGAAACCGCTTGCAGCAACCGACACCTTGAAGCTTCGTTCTTGCGGGAGCTCTCGCTTCAAGTTTTCGATCAAGACCTGATCTTGCGCAACGATCAGGACTTTGGCCATGGCCTCATCTTCCAAATCTCCCAAAGGCATACCATGCTCTTTGAGAAATTTGATCAGATACTCGCGGGGAATGCGGCGGTCTTGCGAACCGGGGATGCGGTAACCTTTGAGTCGGCCGGAGTCGAACCATTTGCTGACGGTTCTCGGGGCCACCTTGCAGATCTTCGCGACCTGGCCTGTGGTGAACACCTTCATATTTTTGGTCTCCGTTACCTTCCAATAGTGAATGAGTCCGGATCGAATACAATGCGTAATCAATCCATGACGGTATTTGCCCTTGCTGGACCAAGCCGTGTTCGAATTCGCTAGCCTTTGCGGGCTAGCTCAAGCGAACCACTGCCGGGTGACAACTGGGTCTGGGCATAAACATCATTGAAACAGCCGGTTCACCTTGCGAATTGCAAAACTCCATTTCTGCACTTTTCGCTGAGAACCTTCTCTGCATTTGAACCGACTCGAACCCTCAGCTTGAGTCTATGGCGAGCAACCGCACCCCTACGACGGAACGCATTTACTCACTCCAAGCATTCGAATTCGGTGAACCAGCCGAGAATGGCTGGGGGCAGAGAATCAGCCTCGACTACCGATGTTGAACAAGCTAGAAAGCAAGTGTGCACCGGTAGCTGCATCAAAGCCATGAGGCAATGATAGCAAGCAATTTCCCCCCTAATCAAACTCGGCCGACTTTTCAAAAAACTGAACTTGACTCTCTCGAGTTGTCCAGCGCAGATCAAGCCGTCCTGCACCTAGTTTCGTGTCAAATGGGGGGATTACTTTAGAAAGAATCGTCGGATGGCACAGTAAGACCGATTTCATACTCAATTGCCCCTCAATCAACCGATTTTTCATCAAAACTTCAAATTCCAATCGAATTCGGTCAAGGCGACGAAAGGCCCCGCCCTCGGGGTTCCATGCGGGTACGAACCTCAGCGGCGCCGACTTTCTTTGCAATGAAATCGATGGCGATTTGGGCCTCGATCTTTTGGCTACATGAAAACAAATCGATGCACATCGCCTTGTGTTCAGGCCAAGTGTGTGCGGCTAGATGACTCTCTGCGATGACGACCACGCCAGAGAGTCCCCAGGGGGAAAAGCGATGAAAACAGGATTGGACAACAGTCGCTCCCGCCAGCTCGGCCGCCGCAACCAAGATCGATTCAAGCACCTCTGGCTCGCTTGGCAAACAATCGCACCGCATCAAATCCACTAGCCAATGCCAACCAAGGGCTGATTCCAGAGCCATGGCTCTACCCTAAACTTTCTAGATTTTTCGTGTTGCGCTTAACAAGTAAAAAAAGTGGGCTGGCTGCAAACGTGGTCACAATTGCCATCACCACCAATATTGAGAATAGCTTGGTATCGATGATCCCTTTTTCCTTGCCAATATTGAGCATGATGAGCTCCATTAACCCGCGTGCATTCATCAGAGCACCGATGGCGAGGGACGTCGCGTTCGACTCACCCGCCCATCTCGCTGCCCCCCAACACGCAACTCCCTTGCCAACCGTCGAAATCAATAGAACAATCAGCGTGATCGTTAGGGCAGAAACGCCTGTTAAGAGATCGAGTCGAGTATTGAGGCCTGAGAACGTAAAGAACAATGGCAACAAAAGGCATACCGTGAGTGGTTCGACTTGCGCTCGAACCTTGTCACTGGTCACTCCCCTCGGCATTGCGCAACCAAGAATGAAAGCTCCGAAAACTGCGTATACGCCAATCTTGTCTGTGATGAACGAGCTCAGCATGACGAGTGCCAGGATAGACACCAGCACCGAGGCGGGCAACGGACTTGAAGCGTTCTCGTTGCCCTGCCATCGTTTTTCCAGCCAAGCAAGCGCTGGACGAACGAATCCAAACGCCACTGCCGCGTAGATGGCACCACCACCGATCGCGAACACCGCCGCTTGCCAAGACTGATCCGTACTCGAAATGACGATTGCCAATAGACACCAAGCGGCAACGTCATCGAGGGCTCCGGCTGCTAATGCAAGCGTTCCGAGTGTCGTTCCAGACAAACCATTTTCAACAATGATTCGCGCAAGCATCGGAAAAGCAGTGATACAAAGGGCTGCACCTAAGAACAACGACGCTTCAAACCATTTTACCTTTTCGGGAAAGTAACCTCCTTGCGCATGCAGCCAAAGGGCAAGAGCCGCACCTAGAACAAAGGGGGTGATCATGCCCGCAGCCGAAACCGTAAGGGCGGTCGACGCTCGCGAACGAAATCGCTCGACCTTGAATTCGATGCCGACGATGAACATATAGAGCGAGAGCCCGACTTGGCTTACCGCAAAGAGAATGGGGATGGACTCCTTTGGAAAAAGTCGACCATGCCATTCCGGAGCGAGCAGGCCAAACAACGACGGGCCAAGCAAAACGCCAGCAATCATTTCGCCAACAACCTGAGGCTGGCCAAGGAATTTCACTCCCCAGCCTACCACCCGGCACGCCATTAGGATGACAAAAAGTTGTAGAAAGAACAAAGCGGAAAGGTCAAAAGTCTTCATCTATCTAGTGCCACTGATTGGAATTAACGTTGCACAGGAGACTACTCGTTCCCGGGCTCTGCCTGGGAACGCATTGTAATGGAGGCTCCTGCCTCCTGAGTTCACAAACTAAGGATGCATTTCGGCGAGGCAGAGCCTCGCTTGCATTGAGTTACCAGGCAGAGCCCGGTAACTAGATTGCACAGTGGAACAAAACTTGCACTCCGTGTCACTAGCTTAACTTGTAAGCAATCGAGTGCAAGTACGACCAAGTTCCTCAGCCTTCTTAGGCCTTCTTAGGCAAGTATCCTCTCGGCAGGGGTTTTTAATGGCGGCATGCAGTTCCTCAAACCGTCCTTCGCTTTTTGCCAGCCAGCAGAGTTCCACATGCACAAAAAATCAACAGGTGAATTAGTGGATGGCATTTCCTCTGTAACTTCGCAGCTCGGTCTAATCTTGACCTGCACAGTCGAACGGGCGTTCGCATGAATTTGCGAAAATCGATTGGGTTGCTGAGCAAATAGGCAGACCACGAAACGCGACGATTGCTCATGGTCGTGATATCGCCCGTGGGGTGAATCTAATGCGGGTGGGCAAAGCGTTGCAAATCTTCATTTGGTTTGGATCGTTTCGGCATGAATCGAGCTCTACAACGCTCTCTAGATGTTTGGTGATAACACGTTTCGATTGAACGAACGAAATGGTACACCAGAGCGATTCCGCTTGAACAATGCAGGAGCATGCAAATGAACGTACTGAATATTCAACTCCCTCACCAATGCATATTGGGACAACTTGAGGGCGCTAGAGCGTTAATGCATGACACAACGCTAGCAGTTCATTCACAATACGCTCGATGGCAATCCACGCGGGTGTCGATATTCAGCTATATGCTCATCGTGGCAAGCGTCGCCGTTTACGATTTTGTGTTGACAATAACATACGCGCCCACGTTGCAGTTCATGGAGGAGAATCCACTTGGACGGTGGTTGATGGGCCTTGATCGATTGGAGCTCGCCTTCGGTGAATCGCCGGATTTGACGCTGTTCCTTACGATGAAAACGATTGGAACGCTGACTGTGCTTGCAACGATGTATGTGCTAGTCCAGTGGCGTTCCAAGATCGGGCACCCAGTCGCATTGGGGGTGTCCAGTTTCCAGATTTATTTGGCGGGCTATTTAACGTTTGCACTGCCGATGGGGTGACGCAGCAGTTACGAGCGGCCAATGCTCACCCCTACGCACCTTTGCATTTTTCCTAGCCACAAAAAATCACAAAAGCCACAAACAGGATGATCTGTTGAATCGAACTTTCAAACTTTTTGTGGACTGTGTGCCTTTTAGTGGCTAGCGGGTCGCCATTCCGTACAATGGACCGCTAGGGTATATCTGCGCCGCCTAAAGCCGGACGGACGAATACAACAATTTGTTTCAACTCTTGCGGCAGATCCACTAAGAAGGCGCATCATGTTTCCCGTGAGAAACCCAACAAACCTACTGCCAATTCGACCAAAAAAAACGGAACGAACGGACTATGAAAATTGCAGGAATTAACTTTGATCATTTTCACATGGGTGATTTGTTGCGATACGCCTTCGATCATCCAACGGCTGAAATCGTCGGCATCAGCGACGAACAACCGGAGCGAATGCAATCGGCTGCCACGCTATTTCGCATCCCTCCCAATCGAGTTTACACCGACTATCGCCGCTGTTTGCAAGAGACGAAGCCGGATATCGTCATTCTGTGTCCGGCAACTGCCAAGCACGCAGAATGGGTTGAGAAAGTTGCTCCGTACAATGTTGACATTTTGGTCGAAAAGCCGTTTGCGGCTACGTTGGCCGAATCCGATCGAATGATCGCGGCGGTCCAAGCCACCGGAAAAACGCTCGTGATCAACTGGCCGCTAGTCTGGGTTCCCTCGCATCGAACGGCCAAACGATTGATTGACGAAGGCGTTATCGGGCGAGTCATCGAAGTCAAGCATTATGGCGGTAATCGCGGGCCGCTGTATCACCTCGCCGACAAGGTTGAGGTCACGGAAGCCGAAGTCCAAGCTAAAAAAACGCACAGTTGGTTTTACAAAAAGTCACACGGAGGCGGTTCGTTATTAGACTACATGGGCTACGGATCGACGCTTGGAACATGGTACCTCAACGGCAGGGTGCCCATCGAGGTTACGACGGTTGTCAACGAAACACCTGGCATCGAAGTGGACGAACATAGCATCACCATCGCGCGTTACGATGTAGGCTTGTCCAAGATAGAAACTCGGTGGGGAACGTTTACCGATCCATGGGTCACTCAGACGCAACCGAAATGTGGCTTTGAAATAATCGGTACCGACGGAACGATTAGCAGCTACGACTACGAAAAAACGATTTCGCTTCAAACACGAGCGCGACCTGAAACGCACGAAATTCCAGTCGATGAACTTCGTTCGCCGTATCAAAATCCTGTGCAGTATTTGATCCATTGTTTGGAGACAGGGGAAAAGATCACAGGCCCCCTTTCCCTGGAGATCAGTCGCATCGGACAACAGATAGTCGACACCGCGGTGGTTAGCGCTAGAGAGAAACGAACTATCCCGCTCATCCCGATAGGGGTAGGAAAGCCGCATTGAGTTGCGGCTCCCCTCCCTCCGAACCGGACTGGCGGATCTCCCGCATCCGGCTCTCCAGTCGATAGTTAAGCTTTTGGCTTCCTTTTCAAGGATTGACATTCACGAGCACGGGTT
>JAIPFP010000123.1 GCA_021736575.1 Pirellula sp.
CGAACATCTTCGCATCCAAGTACGAGCTCTATCTGCCTTCCAGGGAGGAGCTGAAAGCCCGGCTGGAAAAGATCACCAAGGAATTGGAACAAGGCTCACGCGAAGCCGCGAAGAACGCGAAGAAAGGAGTGGTAGAATGATAACCTCATCCCTAGAAAATCTTCTTTGCTTCTTTGCGTCTTTGCGTGAAACCCAGGACAAGGAGGCCGTATGGGAGTGAAACCCGGCTACAAACATACCGAGGTCGGCGTGATACCTGAGGATTGGGAGGCTGACAATCTTGGCCGTTTTTGGGGCGTCACCGACTGCAAACACGTCACTGCGCAGTTCGTGCCTCAGGGCTTTCCGCTCGCGAGTATCAGGGAAGTTCAGAGCCGCTTCGTTGAGCTTACAAATGCCAAGCAGACCACCGCGCATTTCTACAACTTGCTAATCGAAGGCGGACGAAAACCATGTCCCGGCGATTTGATTCTCAGCAGAAACGCAACCGTTGGGGAAGTCGCACAAGTTACCGAATGGCATCCACCATTCGCAATGGGACAGGACGTTTGCCTGCTTCGGAAGAAATCGAATGAGCACTCGACCGAGTTTCTCCAATCCATTTTTCAGTCGCCCGTAATTCTGAAACAGCTCGCGGACCTGATGGTTGGTTCGACGTTCAAGCGAGTCAACGTTCAGCAGATTCGGAACTTCGCCGTCCCGATGCCTCCGCCGCCCGAACAACGCGTAATCGCTGAGGCATTGAGCGATGTGGATGGGCTGCTGGGCGGGCTGGACCGGCTCATCGCCAAGAAGCGAGACCTCAAACAGGCCGCCATGCAGCAAATCCTCACCGGCCAAACCCGCCTCCCCGGCTTCCACGGCGAGTGGGAGGTGAAGAAGCTGGGAGATGTAGCGGAGGTGAAGACTGGACCGTTTGGTTCAACTTTACACGAGAGCGACTACGCACGGGACGGAACACCAATCATCACGGTCGAGCATCTCGGCGAGTTTGGCGTTGAGCAGCCATTCCCGAACAAATCGCCATCGCCGAGGTACTTGCTGAGATAGACGAGGAACTGGCGGTGCTGGAGCAGCGGCGGGAGAAAACTCGCGCCCTCAAGCAGGCCATGATGCAGGAACTCCTAACAGGAAGAACAAGGTTGGTCTGAACGAAATGAAGATAATTGCAAAACGATTCCATAGCTTGGATGACATGGCGACGCAAATCGAGAACGGCAGAAAGAGTTCGCAGTTTGAAGTGATGAACCGGAAATCGATAATGCATCCTCCAACGCCAACCACAAAAACGAGGATAGCGATCGATAGCGATCTGTTCTTTAGATGGCGTACATCGGTAGAATCTCTCTTGTTCCAAGTCTTCGGCAGTTCGCACCCAACGTACATTCGGTTTGCTGAAGATGCTAGAAAGCCTTCGTTCGACGGTTTGCATTCGGCTTTCTCATATCTGCGGTCGTTGTTTCTCTCTGCCAAGGATGATTTTGAAGGAGGCTACCTCTTCAACCTAAGGCAATTGGTACATGCCGACGTGTTCGCTAACGAGCTTGAGCAGGTGGAGTATTTTTTGAGCGAAGGGTACAAGATTCCAGCCGCTGTGGTCGCCGGTACAGTCCTGGAATCAACTTTGCGAGAACTGTGTTCGAGTCACGGTGTGGTAATCTTGGATATCAACAAGCAGGACGTAACTCGTACTGCGAAACTAGACCGTATGAACTCCGAGCTCACAAAGGCAAACGTTTACAACAGCACACGGCAAAAGCAAATCACTGCGTGGGCAGCGATTAGAAACAATGCAGCTCACGGCAAACCAAACGATTTCGACGATACGCAGGTTCGTGACATGATTTCAGGTATCACCGATTTCGTGGCCAATGTCATGTGAGGTTGAAATAGGCGTCGAAAATGGACTGCCAGAACCGGCCTTTGGCTATCGCGATGGCTTCATTACCGCCATTTGGCGTCCGACCGGCAAAAAGGCAGGAAAAACCAACGAAATGCCGGGGAAAATGTCGGGGAAAATGTCGGGGACGGCGGGCGGAGGTCCAAAGAGTAGAACGACAAGCATTTGCGACATTGACGGGGCGAGCCCAAGCGTCGCTGCACTCGCGAACCGGTCTTTGCGCCCACGTTCGCAACATGCTTGGTGTGCTAAAAGGATCAGATAACTTAGAGGCCGTTCAAGGCTTCGTTAATATCATCATCTGTGGGATCGTCTCGTCGCCTAAACGCCTGCGCGATATACACGCGTCGTTCTTCGCAATAGGCGACGACAACTAACCTTAGACTTCCGCTTTTACCACTTCCCGGCATCGCCCACCGCACCTTGAGCACCTTGCCACCCTTGGCGGTAGCCTTCATGGGCGAGATCGAGCTACCCTGTGCATTACTACACTCGCCTGACGAGAAGTAGCCGCACAGAAATTCCTGAAGTGCTTGCTTGTTCGCCTGGTATTCGTCCGGCGGCATTTGTTGCCGCAATTCAATTAGCAAACTGGCATTTCCTCCAACCTGCCACTTCCCGTCCCCGGGCATGAAGTGCATTACCAATCGTCTCCATCGGCATTGTCGGCGGCTGCTAAAAGCTGTTCGTCATCAATGAGAGGGAGCTCCATCCAAGGATCGGCTTCGATAATCTGTTGCATCGCAACTCGCAAATTAACAACAGATGGCTTACCCGTCCGTTGAGATTCGACCCAAGCTCGTTTCCAGCCTGCGTTTTCATGGGAATAGTCAGATGCTTGCCGAGACGATGCGTCGGCAAAGAAATTGGTCACAGCAGACGCCAAGATCATTGCATCCGAATCCAGAAAATTGAAATGCGGGCGGCAGGATTCTAGAACAATCGGTTTCGAACCATCCCATTGGCTTATTTGTTTTGCTATGCCCAGTCCTTCCAGTTGCCCAACCAACCGCTTCGGATATTTTGCGATCACCGGTCCATGTTGGATCGCGATAAAAGCGTTGTGCGTGATAGTTGCACCACGGTCTCGCAATGAAGCAAGGTCAAGGTAGAAAAGTGCCTTGTTCAGAACCACGATGTTTAATCGCCGATCCGGCGCAGCGTTCAGAATGGCACTAGCCGCCTCGATCAGTCTTTCACTTCTTTCCTCAGGTTCCATATCGTATCTATTCTGTCCACGCACCGATTTTTGGTTCACAATAGCGACTCTGGTAGAAAAATAGATGGCCGCTGATTATTCGAAAATCAAGTGGATGTAGGATTTTACAGACCATTCACCCGAAACTCACGGAATGACGCCAAACTTTGCCCGCCTCTTCATTAAAGTATACACACGGTTTTCGCAAAAGTCGATTTGCACATCTGTTCCCAATACACCCAAACCCGTAGACCAGAAAACCCGGCATAGACCTCTTGGTGCTGGCCGAAGCCATTTCCATGCCTGAAATACCACGCTCCGAGCGCACAACACAGAACCGTGTCATTGCCCTTTTTACCGAAAAATCGCGGTCCGATTGCCTCGGTTACGAATACCTCGGGGATTGGAACAGGCGAGAGAATAATCGCTGCATCGAGACTGAGCTTTTGCGGTCAAATCTAAAGCAGCGAGGTTATTCCGAGGCACACATTTCCGCCGCCCTCCAAAAGCTGATGGCTGCCTCAGATGCGACAGGAATAACACTCTATCAAGCCAACCTGCGCACTTACCAACTTCTGCGCTACGGTGTGTCGGTGCAAATCGCCGCCGGACAGCCAAATGCTCAAGTCCATTTGATTGATTGGGAGTCCCCGGAAAACAACCACTTCGCCATCGCTGAGGAAGTGACCCTAAAAGGTGGCTACGAGCGGCGACCGGACATCGTCCTCTACCTGAACGGTATTGCAGTCGGTGTCATCGAGCTGAAGCGGAGTTCCGTTGAGATCGGCGACGGGGTGCGTCAGCTTATTACCAACCAAGAGCCGATTTTCAATATCGGTTTCTTTCCCACCGTGCAGTTGGTCTTTGCAGGAAGTGATTCGCAGGGGCTTCGCTATGGCACAGTCACCACTAAAGAAGAGTTCTTCGTGGAATGGAAGTCGACCCATCCCGCTCCGCTCACCGCTGGGTGTTGCTCGATAGGCCACTTGCTGAAATGTGCGAAAAGTCCCGCTTGCTTGACCTGATCCGCAACTTCGTCATCTTCGACAAAGGCTACAAAAAAGTACCGCGTCCTCATCAATTCGCCAGTGTGAAGGCGGCACAAGAACGCATCCGAAAACGCGAAGGGGGCGTCATCTGGCACACTCAAGGGAGCGGCAAGAGCATTCTCATGGTGCTGCTTGCAAAGTGGCTTCTCGAACACGATCCCGAGGCCCGCATTCTCGTCGTCACCGACCGCGACGAGCTCGACAAGCAGATCGAAGGGGTCATGAAAAATGCCGGTGTCATCGGAGAGAACTCGCCATCGCCCCGCGTTCTAAATCGGGCTGAGTTTGTCGCCAAACTCGGAGCGACCTCGCCTCGACTCCTGTGCGCACTGATTCACAAGTTCGATCCTGCGGACCTCAAAGGGGGATCCGCCACCGGTGCATGGTCGCTTTTATGTTTTCGTGGACGAATGCCACCGTACCCAAGGTGGCGATATGAACAAGCAGATGAAGCGATGGCTACCCAACGCGATTTTCATCGGCTTCACCGGCACGCCGCTGCTCAAGAAGGACGCTGCCAAGCTGCGAACGCAGGACGTCTACCTCGATAACGAGCTGCATGATCACAACCTCTTCCAGGCAATCTGCCGCACGAACCGGCTGGACGGCGAGGACAAGGACTACGGCCGCATCGTGGATTTCAAAAAGCTGTTTGAAGACGTGCAGGAAGCTATCTCCGTCTATAGCTCCGATGAGTTGGATAACCCATGAATCAAGCAAAGCCGATTTATGCAAGTGACGTCAAAATGCCATACTGAAAATTAGTTGGTTTTCCATTGGCGATCCTCGAGGCTGGCTCTTAAGAATCCAGGTGAAGATTCAATTTGCCCGTATTCAAGCATTAGCCAAAACTTGTTACAGCAGTCTGCATACCTCACAGGTATTGGATTGGCACGCTCCAAATGTTTGAGTAGTGCACCAAGACTTTTTGGAAGGTTTCCAGATGCCTCCCTTAGATAGCGATCAACCAAGTTTTGCGAAGCGGGTGCAACGACGAGCTTCTCCAGAATGGAATCGCGTAGTGCGCGTGGAAAGAGCCCTTTCGAATCATGGTAACAGATGAGGGTAAGGCACAAAACGACCGATAAAACCAAGTCGGGGGTGGTCGGCATTTCGGTGATTCCGATTGCACTGCAAGTCGCTCTTATCGCATCGTTAAGTGGCATTTTATCCGATTGCAAGAGCTCTACGCACGTAATTGTAGCTTCGAAAGTTCTGTCGTGATTCTGGTTAAAAGAATCGAGTAGAGTTTCGAGATACGGGAGTATCGTCGATTTTACAGAGTTATTCTCGATGTTCTCCAAATCGGCGAACAGTGATTGCACTCGGATTTTCTCAGCGTGAGTCGAAAGGCACATAACGACTCCTTCTTCGCGAAGTTTTGCGATTGATGACGACGTTGCGGTACGTGCCAATTCGATCAAATATTCAAGATTTCCGGCTCGATCAACACCGCCATTTTTTTTGACGAAATCCAAAAGTCTTGCCCTAAACCCGCTTGGACCTGACAGTAACTCGTGCAATAGATTGCGACTCATCATGTTTGGGAGATCACTCAAATGACTTGACACGAATTGCCTAGGCTTCCTGTAATTGCCGCCTTCCCAGAATCGCCCTCGCTGGATTGCAAGCAGCATCCCGCATGCGGTAACTGCGACTGTATCGTTCTTTACAGATGCTCCATCTCCACTGTATTCCTTGAAAGCAAATGGCGTTGGACGATTTCGCGTCAATGCAGCGATTACAAGACCGTATAGGAGGCCAAAAGGATTCTGTGCCGAAATACCTTCCGTCTCTCCAGCATAGGGTGAAAATGCGATGTCAAGATTTGAGCGATCGGCATCGAACCTAACGTCAATCGCGAGAAGATCGAATTCCGGGAAGCTGTTCCCGCAGGCCAGAAGTTCAAGCATTTGCTCCCACGATTCCAAACAGAGGATTGATTCGTCCTCATCAAACCGTGGTAACCATACTGGGTCGATATTTGGGAAATCATCCGCCAAACTCGACCTTCGATCGTCTATAACCAAAAGTCGAAGGTTTCTTGCTTCCATCACTTAGTCGCTTTCTCGAAAATCGAATTTAAAGGGGTGCAGTTCAAAAATGCTCTCAATAACCACCGAATCGGCGTTGGCGTTAGGGGGCAAAACAGAAGAAACCCTAGGAGGTTCAATCTTAATGCAACGAAGCTGCTGGGTTACTTCGATAAGGTATGCGAGTGAGCGGCTCGAGATGCTGATAGAATCTGAATAGTTATATACGGCGACTCTACAGCATTGCAACTCACTGTCGATACATACAGAATACCACACCGTTCGCTCGCGAATTCCTGGATCGATAACTCGCGATTTAACTTTAAGCGTTGCCTGAAAGGCATTCCGGCAAAGTTCGTACAATCCTGCAAAAATGGCCGACGAAGCTTCAACCATAAAGTCCTGCCGAAGACCTACAATATCAGGTTGAGTAACTCTTTCTAGCGGAACTTTGCTCCCGTCATGGAAACGTCGAAGGACTAGTTCTGCACCAGACGATAGACCATCTCGCGACCGTGTCGATTTATCTCCAAGCCATTTGTATTCGAAAGCGAGCCTCCGCACAGTTTTGTCTAATGCGTCAGCACTAGCTTTAAGGATTTCTTTAACACCAAGATTTCTGGATGATCCTTTCCATGAAGCCGGCAGCTTTCCGATACTGAGATCGTCCAAACGTCGGAACATTTCAGCGGCTGCAAAAAGGCCATCCTCCGATCGAAAGCTAACGATGATCTTCTCGATTTCTTCCCTCGAAAGGGTGATTGAAGTACCTTGACGCGACCTATCTAGCAAAGATTCGAGCTCATTTACGATTCTCCTGGAACCGCGTTCAGTGCACACGTGCTTCACTTCGTGTCCAATTGCGTGGCTAAACAGAACTCGTGCACGATTCAACATTAAGTAGGTGCTTCGGAGGACCCCTGCCATTCGGTTCATTACAAGCCAAAGACCGTTGCGAAACGCATTGATATCATGAACAAACATTCCTCTGCAAATGACGGTGTCAAATCCAAGTAGATCTACCATTTCTCTGCTTGACATAGTTCCTTTCATAACATGTTGCTCAAGTAAGCTAGTTAGGTTCAGCGCAATATCGGTGCCCTTTCGATTCGGTGTATGATTAAAACTGAATGGGCGATCTGCTGCCACTAGCCGATCCACAGATGGGTTAGATTGTGGTGATGGAATATTAACGTGACCATCACGACAAGTTGCAACAACTAGCTGGTCTCTCGTAAAAGAAACATCATATGCATAGAACACATATCCAAACGCGTCAGCCAGCATCCTAAAGTACTGCTCTCTATTTCCTCTCAATGTCTGTGATTCGAAGAGACATGCACTAAAAGCTTCTAGCAAAGCAACCGCAAAATACTCTGATAGTAGTGCCTGGAAACTCGCATCTAGTTTCCGAACGATCATCGAGCACTTGTTCGCATCTCGATTGGTACGCGAAACCCAACAAATAGATCCCCGAAATTGTCCGAGGGCAGCCAATGGCAAATGTGTTTGCCGCAGATCTTCAATTCGAACAAACTTCCCCTTCACAGTAGCTTCAATTCGTGACAAACCAAAGGAATACAGAAATTCCGCGATGAAATGTCTTAGTGTTCCACCACTGCTTGGTGTCGCAGCAATGACGTAGCCTTCCTTAGTCAGATAGCCGTCGGTTGTCAAGATTACTTCATCAAGTTTCCCTCGTTCTGGCGCGTCTGGTATCTTGAAATCATCACAAAAGTCTCGGTTGCTTTTGAAGAGCAATCCAGACTCTTTGTGTTCATTATTAAGACACCGCAGGAACTCCGACTTCTCCTCGGGTTTCATATTCGCAAAATCTAGTGCTCTATCCAATAGCGTTGGGTGGCTTTGTCGTATGGGTCCTTCTGGGGTAATCTCAATATTCCCAATCTGCACTCGACCTTCGGCGAGCAGCAAAGCTGAGGCTTGCCTAACAAGATCCTCCGAGTCAGCGGGTTTCTCTATTCGCGAACGCTTTTTGGCCACCCATTCTTCGATTGCAGGCTTCAATTTGTTGACATAAGACCTAAGTCTGTCTACCGAAACATGCAACTGTGTGTCTTTTGAAATTAACTCGTCTTCAAAAAACGAGTCCGTAAAGCCAGAGATAAACTCACTTAGTGGCTTCGCGAGTTCATCAGATGGTGCGGTCAAACCATAATACTTTACGTGTTCATCCTTGTTTCGATCAATAAATGGTGGTGGGAGAAAGAAAAAAGAATGGCAGTCTACACAACCATCAAACGGCCTCGCAATTCTGCCCAAGATGGACTCCAACTGCTCGCTCGCTGGAGAACGCGATTCGCTAGAATTCCACGTTCCAACATTCGGCTCTCGGAATTCGAATATTTCGTCATGACTCATGAACACACCTACTTCAACTTCCGGATAGATTCAGATGCCCTAGCTTGCTTCGCGCCGACCACGTGCGATAAGAAAACGTCAACGTTTGGCATCAAGTCCGAGATCGGGTAAAGCTGTAACCGCAATCGATTGTCAGCAAGTCGTTTCAGTACAGCTCGGCTTGCGACCGTTCCGCCATGTTCGCAGCATCGTAATTCACCGACGTAATCGTTCCCTGTGGAGTCGATAAGTGTCAATTCCAAAATGTGACTACCTACTCCAATTCCGGAAATTGCTACCAGGATTTGTTCTTCGACCAATTGAGCCCTCAATCGTATTGGATTCGGCCCCTCGGATTGCCAAACCCCGCGTGACCAGGGCTGTGCCCTTATATGGTCCTTCGGAATTGGTTTGAGATTTGAGTTTAAATCGCGGTCGACCTGCGAAGGCGCTTGCTTTGGATGGATATCACGCAAGTTCGCCCGGATATAGTACAGTGTTGCCGCAACGGTTCCCAGCAAGGTGACTAGGTACCAAATATTTGATACGATCGCTTGAACGTCTGGGGCTGCGATTTCGTTGTGCATGTCAGGTCTCCTAATGGTGAATGTGATTGAAACTTGATCACATTCATTCTTACGTTTGTCCGACGCCGATCTTGACAACTTTGGACAGCCTAAGGTTTCTGAAATTCCACCTCGCTTTTGGCAACTAGGAGATCATACTCGATTGCATCAACGAGGGCCTCCCAACTCGCTTCGATGAGGTTGGTGCTTACGCCAGCAGTCTTCCACTTCCTGACTCCGTTTGACATCTCAATTTCTACCAGAATCCGAACGCCTGTCCCTCCCTCCCTATCGCAGATGCGGACATTGTAATCCGCAAGCCGCAATTGCTCAATTCTAGGGAAGTATTGCGTCAGAGCTTTTCGTAAGGCAATGTAGAGAGCATCGAGTGGACCAAGACCTTCTGCTCCCTCAACAATTGTTGATTCGCCCACCTTGACTTTCAGAATCGCCTGCGCGAACGAGGTTTTTTCTTCATACTGGTTCTTCCCAGAGAATACTTGGTACCGAACTATGCAGAACGGCCTTGAGTACTCTGTTGTTTGCCGATGAATGAACAAATGACGGGACGCTTCCGAATCCTCGTAGCTGAAATCCCTCAAATTATCTTCTGAGTCGTCTAGGTTTTTTGATTTGCCTATTTTCCCGTCCATTTACATCTCCAAGCATGGCAACAAGATGACGAAGAAAAAGTCTACAGGATCTTGGCCTTTCCAACTGTCCCCTGTTCGATCTAGGTCCAATTATTAGGTACTTGGTTCGAGTTGTTGCATCGCATTCCTTGGGTGCTCATTTTGGGGGAGCCCGCTCAGCTCAGAAGAAGTGAACATGCTCGCGCCTTTCCGGCGTTACTCCTTAACCAATTCGAAACAAGTGCTCCAAGTCGATGGAGGAAATCCGCGTGAGCAACACACGTTCCAACGTCTCGGAATGGTTGCTCATGGCTTCACTCCAGATAAACTCTCGAAATGAAGCTTAAAAGAGCAGGCTTGAGCAAATACCGATCCAATCAAAAAAAAGCGACTAGTGCTTTGTCAATATTAAAAATTAGGGTTGGCAATGGTAGCCGAACTCGCCAGAGTTCGGTTTTTTTTCGACGCACTGAAGTCTGGCGACTCCAGCTACCCAAAAATGTAACCTGGACAAAGCACTAGTTTGGCTCTTCCATAATTTTGCCACCCGACTTAAGGGCGAAGTCAGCAACATTTTTCTTCCCTTGCTCCACATTGAATTCCAGCGTAGTCAGTCTGTTGTATTTGGCCGGAACGCTTTCTTTGACAGCGGGCATCATTTTACCATCCTTTTCGTACGCAAGTCTCGCCGTATTGATTTCCACACGATTGAGGCCTGGAATCGCTCCTTTTCTACCGCCACTAAACTCGAGAACATATTTTCCGTTGGAGTCCGTTTCGCTCGCAGAAGGGCGGCCCCCTGGAGGAACAAACATAACGATTGCCCCAGCCAACGGTTTTTCATCCATAGTGACCGTTCCCTCAACGCGAGAAATCTCTGGCCCATCTGGACTGCACCCCACAGTGGATATTGCCAACAACACGAAGACCACAGCGATTGACTTCAACATCGACTCCCTCTCATTAGGATTTCAGGCTTGATAGTTCGGTGCAACCCTGTACTTTAGCGTTGCACCCGCGATTCGCAAAAGACCAACAAAATCAGTGAGAAGCTAGTCGAATGGATTCACTGCTTGTCCGTCTCCAACAGCGAATAGACGCTGGTAGGTGCCGAATGGCATTGTGTTTCTAGGGGCGGTGTTCCCTTGCATGTAGGGAAATGCGGAAAAATAGCCGGACGCAGAGTGATCGATGTTCTCGCTCAAAAAGTGAACCGATCCATCTCCAAACACGAATTGCGCTCCGCCTGTATGAAAGCTACCTGCAGTTCTGTTCGCGCTCGACGTGGCCACCGTGATCACCCAGTTCATTGCAGTTTGGCCGTTGAGCAAACTACCTTCGGTTGCACCAGTGGCCCAAGTCGTTGACGGGTCTGAGGATCCATATAGATAAGTGCGAGTTCTCTTGCTCGCATTCATTCCCCATTTTGTCTCTGCGATGATGATTGTATTGCTAGTACCGTCGGTCAAATTGTTCATGCCATAAACCGCACGCGAATCCCTCTCAAAAGTTCCGTTGAACGCAGCAGCATCCGCGTTGGTCAAGGTGGAGTATCCATTGTTGTAAGCACCATTAACCCCCTTGTAACTGGATGTCGCAGACGGGCGTTGTGCTTCGGAAGTGAGATCGATCGTTACGGGCTTGATGTCGGACGGGCAATTAAACGCAGGCAAAGGAGTTGCAGCCAAGATCCCGTTCTTGGTGATTGTCTTTTCGAAAAAGGGAAAACGATTATCGAATTGATTGTAAAGATTGCTTTGTTCGATAAATGGAAGCAACGCGAAGGACCAGTTGTAGCCCAAACCTCGAAAAACCCCACCGGCTGTATTTCCATATATATGTTGTCCGATAGGGAATTTCTTGTGCGCATCATGGTAGTTGTGAGAAGCCAAACCTAACTGCTTGAGGTTGTTGGAGCATTGCATGCGTCTAGCCGCTTCACGCGCAGCTTGTACGGCAGGCAATAATAGCCCCACCAACATGCCAATGATCGCAATAACCACCAAAAGCTCCACCAACGTGAAACCGCGAGACTTGCTCATTACTTCCTCCGATGACTTCCAACGAAAAAGAATATAGATTTTGACTGATTGGAACAAACTAACTCGTCCGGAAGTCGCCCCTTCTAAGGGGCAACTCGAAGAGGAATTTCAAGTTGATCATCTTATTCCGAAGCCCACGAAGGTGCAAGACTATCGACCCAAGATCATCAAATCACGACTTTATTGGAGATTCGGTCACTACTGCCGTAAACGCACACCTTTCTTTCTACTCGAAGATCATCGCGGTACCGTTTTCAATATCCCAGGCAGAATTCGAATCTGCGACCTCAGCTTTAGGAAAGCCGCGCTCTATCCAACTGAGCTACTGGGACATGCTCATTCGCTGCTCAAATCAAAGCCACGACATGCTCTCATAGTTTAGCCGCGACAACCTAGTTCGTCTATTCCCGACCTCATTTCTGGCGGACCATGTCTTCAATCTCTTGAGTTGTGATCCCGCCGCTTTAAGCTTACACTTTGGCGATTTGCGATCCACGTTCTTGAGCCGAAAAACCCCATCGAATGGCGAAGCAAAGCATCTTTTATTCCAGAAAGACTTCGTGTTTGGATCGAGGCACGAAATAAGCACCACTTGTCTCATACCCACATCGCCATGGCCCGTGAGCTGGGAATGAATCCTAAGTCCTTCTCCAAGCTGGATAATCATCGCCAAGAGCCCTGGAAAGCCCCACTCCCAGAATTTATCGAGAGCCTCTATCTAAAACGATTCGGCAAGTCAAAGCCTGATATCGTCTTAACCATCGAACAACTCGCCAAACAACTCGCCGCCAAAAAGCAAGAAAAACGGGAAGCCAAATTGCAACGCAAATCCGAAGCAGTACCCAAAGAAGATGCCCTACGGGTTGAATCCAAAAACCAGATCTTGTTCTTGTGCACATGGAACTACTATCGGAGCCGTTTTGCAGAGATCTATTTCAACTGGGAAGCAGCTGCTGCCAAAATCGATTGGCGCGCGGACTCGCGTGGCTTGGCTCTTCCCGAGTCTATTCCCAACACCCTATCCAAATACACGATGGACTACCTCGCTCGACTCGCCATTCCCTACGACACGCTTCGAAAACCCATGGATGCGACCGAAGACGATTTTGCCAAAGCCGATCGGGTCATCGCAATCAAACGGGCCGAGCACCATCCGATTATCCAAAAACGCTTTGAAACGTTTGCAGACCGCGTCGAATATTGGGACATACACGATATCGATGCGTCTACGCCCGAGGAACAACTCCCCTTGCTTCACGCACAAGTGCGATCGCTAATAACCGACTTGGCTTATGCTTGCCCCAATGAAACTTGAAGACTTGCCAACCAATCGACCTGACCTGCTTGCATCGCACCGCATGCTCGATGCGAACTTAAACCGTTGTTTTGAAGGCCTCCGTACGCTTGAGGATATTGCACGCTTTCGTGATCAGAGCGAATTGCAGCGACGTTACAAAACACTCCGTCATCAGCTTCAAGCAGCTTCGTCACAATGGGATAACGAGCTTTTATTGGCCAGTCGCAATGCACATGCAGACGTTGGGCGAGAGACAAAGACTGCCTCCGAAGCATTGCGGTCGGACGGACTTGCGGACATTTGCGAAGCTGCTGCACAGCGTGTTCAACAATCGCTGCGTTGCCTGGAAGAAGTTGCGAAATTTTTGTATCCCGACAGTTCGGCTGCCATCGAATCCACGCGTTATCAAGCCTATGATTTAAACGCAATGCTGTTGCTTTCGCTTAAACGCGATCTTCAATTCTTGGATCAAGCTCAATTGTATGTCTTGGCCCATTGCCAAATGCCCATCCATGCTTTTCAAGAGCGTGTTCGCGACATTAGCCGCGCCGGCGTCAGCATCATTCAAATTCGAGACAAACGGCTCGATGCGCAAGACTTGATTCGATACACACGAGCCGCGATCGATGCGGTCGATTTGCGTCAAACGCGAATCATCGTCAATGACCGCGCCGATATCATTCAGTGCACCGACGCTTGGGGATTGCATGTCGGACAGACGGACTTGTCCGTTTCGCAGTCGCGTTCGTTGATACGTGCGAATTGTGTTCTTGGTTTGTCGACCCACGACGTGAATCAAGTGAAAGAAGCAATCGCATCGGGAGTTGATTACATTGGATGTGGGCCGACCTTTCGGTCTGCTACCAAACCGTTTGACTCGTATGCGGGCTTAGATTTTTTGAAAGAAGTGTCTGCGTTGATTCCGAATGCGAATTCAAAACTGCCGGCATTTGCCATCGGCGGCGTCGACCTTTCCAACCTTTCACAACTGATCGATTGTGGATTCCGTCGCGTGGCCGTGAGCAAAGCCGTTTGGGAAGCAGAATTGCCCGCTCGTGCGGCCGAGTCGATGCTCCTGAAGTTGAATCAGGTTGGATGACCAAGTCGCAAGTCCTCGAAATCAAAGTGAAGCCCAACTTCAGAGAGTCTAAATTGGAATGCACTGAATGAGCACAAACCCCGAAACAACAATCGCCGGGCCACTTCAGCGATGGCTGGACACGCTTCCCAAAACGATGCCGTTGTCCGCCGTGAAACATCCGGTCGAGGAGCAAGCCCTGACGGTCCTGATGTCGGACGCAACATTGGCAAGTGATTCGCTGCGGATAGCCATGCTTTGGTTGCGCATCGGTGAAATCGATCATTCCCATGCCATAGTGCAGCAGGACTCAAGTCCATTGGGTAGCTATTTGCATGGAGTCGTCCATCGACTGGAACAGGATTTTTGGAATTCCAAGTACTGGTTCAAGCAAGTTCGTGAGCCTTCCTTGTTATCGTCCGTCAGCCGGTTCATGTCGGAATTTTTGACGGAAAATGGCATGACAGAACCGGCATCTAAAATGGGAATATTGAAGGGGAGCCAGTTTCAACCGGTGGAGTTCGTTTCCGCTTGCGAGCAGGCAAGCGGCAATTCAAAGCTAAGCAAGGAGGATCGCGAGCTGCTTGAGTGCGTCGGTTATGCAGAATGGCTCGCCGTGTGGAAGATAGTAAATTTCGGTTGAGCAAGCTTTTCGGCAAAGGCTTCCCCGTTCGAGCCTCGTTCCCAATCTCTGCTTGGGAACGCAAATCGCCTAAGCTCCGCTTAGCCGCCGTTCAGAGGCGACTCAGTCGCGTTGAGTATTCCTTCCATCTATGCAACAGGTCTTGCCATTCGGTTTGCTGGAAGCATTAGCCCGATCAGTAGGAACCCAATCGCCACACAAACGGTAATCGAGACAAGCTTTTGAGAGCAGCCTTGACTAGGTGCGAGAACCTTTCCTGGTTCATCAGTAGCATATGGATTGCCGGAAGTTTCAGACATAAAAGGCCTCTTTTTCGAGATTTTTAGAAATCCGCCGGATATCATAATATCAACCACCCATCCGTTTTGGATGTTGGGTGCCTCGGCTCGTATTCCGTTGCAACCATGGTTAGAATTGGAATTGCGTCGGCTGGAATTCTTGCCGAATGTTTCCCACATCGAATGACCTGCCCAATCCACCTTCCTCAGGATCTTCTCCATGAAATTGTCCTTTTTTGCATCGCTTCTCGTAGTGTTAAGCGGCTTCGCACAGGCTGCCGACTTTGAACTGAAAAAGGGAGACCATGTGTGCATCGTGGGAGGTACCGTTGCCGAACGCATGCAGCATTATGGTTCGCTCGAAACGCTCATCCACGCACGCTACCCGGAGAGCGAGTTAGTATTTCGCAATTTGGGCTATAGCGGGGATGAGGTCGATGGGTTTCGCAACAAAGACAAGCGAATGCGATCGAAGGATTTCGGAACGTTTGATCAGTGGTTAGCCGGCTCGGCTCCTTGCCCGCAACCGGACAAACTCTCCCCTCGCGATAAGGACAAAGTTCGAGAGAACCGATTTGAACTGACCAACACCAAGGCCGATGTCATCTTCGCATTCTTCGGCTACAACGAATCGTTCGCTGGAGAAGCTGGCCTGGGTGCATTCAAGGCCAACGTTGCCGCCTTTATCGACCATGTTGCAGCCCAAACGTACAACGGCAAATCCGCACCTCGACTTGTTTTGTTCTCACCAACCGGCCAAGAGCACATCCAGGATGATAACCTGCCATCCAAAGAATTGGTGGCGGAACACAACAAAGCCCTTCGCATGTACTCCGACGCTATGGCCGAAGTCGCAAAGTCCAAGAGCGTACCGTTTGTGGATATCCTGTCATCGCTTCAGGGTGATAGGGCAGTTGGCAGGTCTCTTACGATCAACGGAGTCCATCAAAACCTCCAGGGAGATATGGCCATCGCAGCCGCATGCGAAAAGGGGCTATTCGGAAGTACGAAGAAGACGGCAACGCCTGAGAGCCTTCGCAAGGCCGTGAATGACAAAAATTTCTATTGGTTCAACCGATACCGTGTGACCGATGGATTTTCCACGTACGGTGAACGGGCTTTCCTCAAGTTCTCCGAAGGGCCGGGAGGCTATGGAGACGGATTGTCCAACTATTCGGTCGGACAACGCGAATTGGATATTCTCGACGTCAAGACCTCCAACCGGGACCAAGTCGTGTGGGCGATTGCCCAAGGAAAAACTGCTCAGGCAGACGATTCCAATATTCCGGCTTTGATTCCAGTTATTTCCAACAAGCCTGGTCCGCTGGAAGGGGGCAAACACGAGTTTCTAAGCGGCGAGCAGTCCATCTCGACGATGACCGTCCACAAGAACATGAAAGTGGAACTGTTCGCCGAAGAATCGAAATTCCCCGAGCTAGTCAATCCTGTTCAAATGGCGTTCGACACCAAAGGCCGATTGTGGGTGGCTGTATGGCCAACCTATCCGCACTGGAAACCTACCGAACCGATGGCAGACAAGCTGCTCATCTTGGAAGACACGAACGGCGACGGCAAAGCTGATGTTTGCAAGACTTTTGCGGGTGATATTCATAATCCGACTGGTTTTGAATTTTGGAATGGTGGCGTTTTGGTCGCTCAAGGGCCGGATCTGTTGTTCCTGAAAGACACCAACGGGGATGACAAATACGACTTGAAAGAACGGATGGTCCATGGGTTGGATACCGCCGATACGCACCACACTTCCAACAGTTTCGCATTGGATGCGGGTGGTGCAGTCTATTTTCAAGAAGGCACGTTTCACCAGACGCAAGTCGAGACACCTTGGGGAGCGCCCCGCCGGGTCTCGAATGGAGCCGTTTTCCGTTTTGAACCCAGGACGCAAAAGTTCGACGTTTACGTTTCGCATGGTTTCGCAAATCCGCACGGACATGCTTTCGAACGATGGGGCCAGGACTTTGTTTTTGATGGCACAGGGGCACAGCCTTATCATGCTTTGCTCTTTTCGGGTGACCTCGACTATCCAAACAAACACGCCAGTCCGCCACAAGTTTACAAACAGAGAACACGACCTTGCGCCGGAGTGGAAGTGCTCAGCAGCAGTCATTTTCCTGAAGAGCATCGCGGTAACTTGCTCGTGCTGAATGTGATTGGTTTTCAAGGCATTTTGCAATACAAATTGGAGGAAAAAGGTTCGAGCTTTGGCGCAACCGAAGTCGAACCCATCGTCTTCTCCTCGGATCCCAATTTCCGTCCGGCGGACATTGAGGTCGCTCCAGATGGATCGATCTACTTCACCGATTGGCACAACCCCATCATTGGGCACATGCAACATAATTTGCGTGATCCGAGCAGAGATCAAGACCATGGACGCGTCTTCCGTGTTCGATACGAAGGACGAGATTTGCTCAAGCCGGCTCCCATCGCGGGACAGCCGATCAATGATCTACTTGGTCTGCTCAAATCCAAGGACGATCGCGTTCGCCACCTCGCTCGAATCGAACTATCCGGACGAACGAGCGCTCACGTTATTGCCGCTGCTAAAACCTGGGTGTCCGCACTGGACAAAGCCGATCCCGACTATGAGCATCACCTAATGGAAGCCCTTTGGTTGCATCAAAGCCACAACGTGGTAAACGAAGAGCTGCTCAGACAAATGTTGAGAGCGAAAGAACCGGATGCCCGAATGGCAGCCACTCGCGTTTTGGTTTACTGGCGAGACCGAGTTGCCAAGCCGCTCGAATTACTGCAAGTGCAAGTCAATGACGAAAGCAGCCGCGTTCGCCTTCAAGCAATTTGGGGACTCAGTTACTTTTCCGGTGTTGACGCCGAAAAGGCATCCGAGATTGCGGTTGAATCATTGGTTTATGATCAAGATGAGTTTATCAAGCACACCTTGAACGAAACCAACAAGACGTTGGATCGTCGCGTCAAGCAGGTAAAGGATTCGAAGGCAAAATAGTTGCCAAGTGGCACTCGCTTTCGGTTATTTGGTAACCCGACGCGTGAGCGAGGAGGCCGATTTGGTAACCCGACGCGTAAGCGAGGAGGCCGAGTAAAATCCCTCGCTTACCGGGCTGTTGCTTTGGTGGTACGACGG
>JAIPFP010000124.1 GCA_021736575.1 Pirellula sp.
CTAGGAAGTCCGTCGTACTGCTTGCTACAAATCAATAATGACAAAAAATATTTACAGAGCGGATAAGTTGTCGATGAGTCGGTTGAATCCCTTGCGTTTCTTGCTTCGCGTCCGTTTTTCTGCTGGTGTGCTTTCTACGTGCTTAGCATTCACCAACATCACGCATGCCGAAGATGCCCCGAGCGCGGTTGGGCCCGTCATCAAGCTCTTCAAGAGCGGACGCCTGCCCCCTGAACGACAGGGTGCGGTTGTAGAAATGATTTGCAATCGAGGTAACGAACACGACTTACGGGTCGTATTCGATCAACTCGTCCAACCGTCCGGCTTCTCAAGCGAATTGCGATTGAAAACAATCGGCTGGTTGGCTACGGCTGCTTCCACTCGCAAAGTTAAGCCGTCGGGCGACCTGGATTCGCTCAGCCAGCTAATGGAAGATTCCGAGGCCTCATTGCAACTAGCCGCGATGCGCCTGGCCTCCGCTTGGAAGCTTAAAAGCGTTGCGAAGTCGTTGCAAGCGATTGCTACCAATGACAAAACCGCTCTTGATCTGAAGCTTGCGGCGATCAGTGGGCTCGTTGCGATCGAAGGGGCGGACAGCAAATCGACATTGATCGACTTGGCCAATCGAAGTCGACCGATGCCGGTCCGAATACAGGCGGTGACGAGTTTGGTAAGCTTGGATCTAGAGCTCGCGAGTCAGAAAGCCTCCGATCTACTCGCGGACGCAACCATCAACGACAAGCCGCAAGAGATGCTGACTGCTTTTCTCGATCGACGAGACGGTTCGGACACTTTGGCGCTCGCTTTGAAAGACCAAAAGCTGACGGTGGATGTCGCAAAGATGGCGTTGCGATTTATGTACTCCATTGGCCGAAGCGACGCATCTCTCTCGGATGTTCTCAGCAAAGCGGCCGGTGTTGCGAGCGACCCACCCCCTCCAACCCAAGAAGAAGTCGCACGACTCGCCGAGCAAGTGATTGCAAAAGGGGATGCAACCCGGGGAGAGGGTATCTTTCGTCGAAGCGAATTGAGTTGCATGAAGTGCCATTGCATCAATCGAGCCGGTGGACCAGTTGGACCGGAACTTAGCGCGATTGGTGTTTCTTCACCCGTTGACTACATTGTCAATTCTATCCTGAACCCTAATCTGGCCGTCAAGGAACAGTACGTCAACACCGTTTTTCTATTGGACAGCGGTAATGTACTTAGCGGAGTCGTGATCGATCGCGATGATGATCGCATCCTTATACGCGATTCTCAAGGCAAGACGATTACGATAGCAACTGCGGATATTGAAAATGAAAAAGAGGGAAAGTCGCAAATGCCTCAGGGGCTGACCAAGTTTCTTACCAACGACGAGGTTATCGATTTAATCAAATTTATCTCCGAACTTGGAAAGAGTGGGCCATTTGAGATTCGCAAGATTCCGAGCATTCAACGCTGGCACGTGATGACCAACCCTCCCCAAGAATTGACAGGCGAAGTTCCACACTTGGAGCACATTCGCGAATTGGTCTTGAACAGCACGCCGGAGCAGTGGACGAGCGCCTATGGAAAAGTTTCTGGAGTATTGCCACTGGCCGAGTTGCGGACAGGACAATCGCCTAGCGCGATGATTCTTCAAGGGGACATTCAAGTCAACGAGGCTGGTAAATTGGCCTTTGCATTGACCTCATCCGAAAAGTTCCAAGTATGGCTGGATGATCAGCCGATGGATTCAAAAACTCAATTCGAAGCCCAGTTGGAACCCGGTCGCCACCGCGTCACGCTTCGTATCGAACCCTCGGTCAACGAATCGCCAGAGTTGAAAGTTGAAATCTCAAGGGGACAAGATTCGGCCGCTCAATTCGAGGTTGTAGGCGGTGCGTAGTTGACAAAGGCGGCCCGTGTTTTTTCGATCCATCGTGATGATGCGAAATTCCTCAGTGCGTGTTCGCTTGAACTTGGACTTGGTTGTCTTGCGTTTGCGCTCGGGATAGTCATCGGTCCGGATCCTCGTAATCGAATCCCTTCTTTGTTCGATTGGGCGGGTCTTGCGTTGGGATTGGGGATTGGGGCTGTCGTGGGTGGCCTGTTGGCTGGAGGGATGCTGCTTGTTCAGTTGATTCCGTTGGAAGCAATTCGTTCACTCAACGATCGTTCGACGCATCAATTGATGCAGTTGCTACGGGGCCTTTCGGTACCTCAATTGATTGCTGTCGCGCTAACGGCTGGTGTAGGCGAGGAGCTGCTCTTTCGAGGCTGGCTGATGCAGTTTTTGACGGGTGAGATGGCGAATTGCAGTCAGCAAGAGATCTTTTTTGGGATCCTCGTCAGTTCGTTGGTATTCGGATTTGCGCATCCCATGAGCGTCTCGTACGTCATCGTGGCAACCCTGATGGGCGTCGTTCTCGGAACGCTTTACTGGTACTACGACAATTTGTTGGTGCCAATCGTTGCTCATTGGATTTATGACGCGATCCTAATGGTCTGGTTGACGCGATTGCCCATGCGGGCAACGCCGTGAAGCATTTTCGTCAATGAAATGGAACACTATTTGAATTTAAGCCTTCCGTTCGGGCTCGTCCCGACGGAGGCAACAATTGATAGCTACAGGCAAAAGCAATTGGCTCGGGCTCTCCACCGAGTTTACTCGGTGGAAGCAACGTTTGGATCCGAAAAACGCTGCTTCCACCGGTATGAAACCGGTGGAGAGCCATGGCCCGTATCTGTGCGGCTAGTAGCCACCAATTATCGCCCCACTGGCATAAAGCCAGTGGTAGCGAAACGCAGGAAAAGATACTTCACAGCGTTGCCATGCGGGGTTCCGGGCAGGTCATGCCCAACTTGCCTTGATCGATCTGTCTGAGCATGTCCGCAAGATCGCGTTGAATTAGGGTACGAGGATCAGAAAAACCCATGTTGCCAGCAGGATTATATGAACAACGCCCGAAAGCAAGCTTGCGCGACCCGTCCCGTAAGTGATGATTGCCATGATAAAGGAAAGAACTAGCAAGGCAGTTCCTCCAGGATCGACGCCAAGCGCGAGCGGGCGGTCTGTCCACCACGCGACCAGCGACACGGCTGGAACCGTCAGGCCAATACTTGCCACGGCTGAACCTAATGTCAAGTTGATCGAAGTTTGAAGCTGATTGTTTAATGCAGCTCGTATCGCGGTCATTCCCTCGGGCAAAAGTACGATCGCAGCGACAAGCACACCAACCAGTGCGGGAGGTGCGTTCATCGCAGAAACAGTCTTCTGAATGATTGGCGAAACTCCCTTAGCTAAAAGCACAACCGCGATCAACGCAACGAACAACAATACCAGCGAAGTTAACGTTAGTTTCTTGGTCGGTATGGCTAAATCATGACCTTGCGACGGGCCAGTTGGTAGGAAATACTCACGGTGTCGTACCGTCTGAACAAAGGTAAACGCCATCCAAAAAAGCAGACAAATAACACTGACGAAAGCCAACTGACTTGTCGAGTAATACGGACCAGGAACGCTGGTTGTGAAGTTTGGCAAAATCAGCGTTATGGCGACCATTGGAATGAGAACACTCAGATAGGATTGCGCTCCTTGAGTACTAAACTCCTGTTCTCGATGTCGAATTGCTCCCAAGACGATGCACAATCCAGCAACTCCGTGTAACACTAGCACAACTGTCGCGTGAATTGTATCACGCATGAGCGTTGGTTCCGCGTGATCACCCAGCATGATAGAGACGATCAAACCTAACTCTATGACAGTGACTGCGAGCGCGAGCAAAATCGCGCCGAAAGGCTCACCAACTCGTAAAGCAACTAATTCTGCATGGTGAACCGCAGCAAGTACCGCAGCGACCAATGCAAAAAGGATAGCAACACTTGGCAGTATGCCAGGTCTGCCATGCAATGCAAAGTCGCCAATCAAGGCAAGTATGGGTACTAATACGGTCCAAAGCGGCAAACGTTCAGTCGAAACAGACACGCATTTAAGTCCTCAGCAAAAGGGAAAACCGACGAGTATATCGAAGTAATCCCGTGAACGTAACGCAAACTGTTGATTCCAGCCGTCGATGCTCGACATGAACAACAAACGTGCCGCCTCCTTCGCCTTGCAACCAATTCAACCGCTAGTGCTTACTGATTGGCATTAATGTCGCACAGGAGACTACTCGTTCCCAGGCTCTGCTCTCTACTCGTTCCCAGGCTCTCCCTGGGAACGCATTGGTGTGGAGGCTCCTGCCTCCCGAGTTCACAAACAAACGATGCATTTCGGCGAGGCGGAGCCTCGCTTGCACTTTAGTTACCAGGCGGAGCCTGGTAACTAGATTGCACAGTGCTACAAAACTTGCAATCCGTGCCACTAGTCTATTCCACTATTTCCATTCGCCGACCAATCGTCCGTCCTCAATCAGCCACGTTCGAACAATGCCCTCTTGCCCCACGGACATTACATATTTCCCATTGGGAGTCGTGGCAACGCTGTAAAGAGAATCCCCTGCTGGGCTGAACTGTTTGACTTGTTTGCCCGACCCCGATTCATGCATCCGAACCAAATTATTCATCGTCGACGAAACCATGTTTTCCGTGGTTCCAATAAAGGACAGAGCCGTCACCTCGGTTCCAAAGCCGGTGACAGTACGTACCGATTCGCCACGTTCAATATTCCAAATCTTCACTGTTGAGTCAGCGCTTGCGGTCGCCAACTGGTGGCCACTATCTTGCCAAGCCAGAGCCAGCACATGATGCGTGTGACCCTCAAATATTTTTACAACTTTGTTGTTGGACGTATCCATCAACTTCGTCATTTTGTCTGCTCCGCAACTCGCCAACCATCGCCCGTCGGGGGAATAGCTCAAGCCAAGAATGGTATCGCTGTGTAGATCTAGTGTATCACCCAAGGCAGTCGATGCAGAATCCGATGGCAAGGGGATGGGAGAGCCGTCATTCACATTCACGATGGCGAGTTGACCGGTGCGACTTGAAAGCCCACTTCCCATCGCAAGTTTCGATCCGTCTGGGCTAAAGGCTAATGCCGTCACTCTGTCCACGATGATCTTGGCTGAATCGATCAGTCGCTCTTGTTGCCAAATTCCCTGCACGGTTGGGTCGGAAACGGGAGCCATTAAGGCCGCGTTGGAATGAATGGGATAGGAAACCGATTGAGTGTCGATACGTTCAAGAGTTTCTGCGGAAAACAGATCGATAACACTGGCTTTGTCAGTGTTTTGAGAAGCGCTAACTCGAACGGCAGCGATCGTATTCGCGTCCGCGAACGCGATCGCGTGTGCGGAAAACTTAACCATCTCGGATTGGGCTTTGAGGCTTTCGCTCTTGGTCTTCACAGAAGCCAATTCCTCGGACTCCTTGGTAACCAATTGCTTGCGTGAATCCAGTCGCACTTGTGCGGCTTTGAGCGTCTCCTCAGTGGCGGCTAACGACTGAGCGGTATTGTCCATGGCTGCTTGAGAATCTTTCTTCTGCTTTTCCAGGTCGGTTACCATTTTTTTCTTTGGCTCTAGCTCCGTCGTTAACTGCGTTAGCTTCAGTGTGGCCGCCTCGATGGCTGCTTTTGTTTCAAGCATCGTTTTTTCATGGTCTGCGATGGCTTGAACTGCGGCAAGACGTTCTTGCTCTTTCTTGGCTAATGCCTCAGCCGCTTTGTCTTTGGCGGCTTTCGCAGCGGTGACGGCAGTCGTTTCGGTCGTAAGTGCTTTTTCAAGTTCCGTCACGCTCGCATTCGATCGTTCGACTGCCCCTTGCGCGCGCCGCACGAGACGATCCGCATTCAAATAGGCAAGTTGACTTTTTCGATCTCGTTCGATCGTTCCCACAAGCTTTGCTGTAGGAATGTTCCAAAGCTTCATCGACGTGTTGTTGGTTGAATCAACTTGAGTTGCAACAATGAGTTTGGTTCGGTCAGGGGAAACATTGGCAAGATCGATCGGACCAGCAGCGTTGATCGCGACAGCGAGCGGATGCGTCGGTACGTTCTCCGCCGCAGCGGGTGTGTTGTATTTCCAAACGGAAACTTTTCGCTCGGAAAACGTTAGCAGGGTCGTTTCGTCGATCGATTCAAGCGATTGAATTGCGCTTGGTAATTGCGAAGCAGTGGGTGGGGCAATTGGCATTGCTTGCAAATCCCAAGCATAAAGCATGTTGTTGGCACCAACGGCAAAGAATCGTTGGTTGGAGGGAGACCAAGTACCACATACCAAAGACGAATCGGCCACCTCAATGGATTGGACTATCTCTCCGCTCCGATTTAGCATCGTTAGGATGCCGGGAACTGTGGAGCCGGGAGCTTTTTCGCTTGCTGGGTCGCTTTGAGTTTGGGCTCGTTTCTTCACGGTTGCAAGTAGCTTGCCATCCACCGAAGTACACAGCAGGTTTGAAATGGGAATCCCGGCTGTTTCGAGAGCAACACGTGACGACTCGATCGAGTTGTTTACATGCTTCCAAATCTTAACTTGACCGGTACTGCCTGTCGCGATCCGCTCTCCGTCCTCGCTGATAGCAATCGAGTGGATGAAGTCGGGATGAGCATTCGAGATGACTTGAGTTGGAGTCGAACTCAACATGCCCTCAACGCTTTGGGCAGTGGCCAATCGCCGAGCATTATGGATGACCAATTGTCCGCCTCGCCCGAACGCGACGAAGTCATTGTCGCGCGAGACAGCCAGCGCGTAACTCGCCCTCGCGCTTTCTGGTAGTTTCAGGACAAGGCTTGGCATTCCGCCGGCTGTCCCTTTGGACAAAGCCCCACCGGCAATCCATGCTCGAATGATGTTGAGCTGTTCCATCGTCAGTTTTTCCGCACCAACGGTATTGTCTACGGGAGGCATGGGGTCTTCCGTTTCCGTGGCACGCTTGATGAGTAGACTCATCTCAATGTTTGCTGCATCGATCGAAGAGCCCGTGTCACCTCCTTTGGTGATGTTCGCTGGATTCTCAAGATTTAGTCCTCCCTCTGCGATCTTGGTATTGTGACAAGCGATACAGTTCTTTCTCAGAATTGGAGCAACTGCATCTTCAAAGTAGATCGGCGTCTGAGCCCCGAGTTTGCCGCATGCCGCAAGGGCAACGACGAGGCAAGTGACACAATGGAGGCAGCGCCCCACGAGACGATTGAGATCGAGTTTGAGATCGAGATTAAGATTGTTGTTCATATTCAGGGAGCATCTCCGATTCGCAAGCGAATACAAGAACTAGGCAATTGCAAGGTAATTTTGGTTGTTTTGTCTTTGGCTGCGGGATCTAAGTTGGGAATCGATATGGGAGCTTCGCACAACGTACTGAGCATATACTCACCGATGGGTGCATCTTTAGGGATTTGAAGTTCAAGCGTTCCTTCGGTCGATTTCGCCTCGAGCTTGACTTCGGCCGCAGTTGTCTTGGTCGGCGTTTGCCGCAAGCGAACCAAAACGACCGCCTCTACACCACCTTCTCGCCGAGTGACTCGAATGGGAACCTTGAGCGGCTGACCGCGGATGCAACTCATGACGATCGGCTCGCCTGGGCTAGTTGCTATTGGTCCGAGTTCGATCGTAATGGGACAAGTCCGCGATGCGGATCGAACGCACAGCAAATCGGTTGTGATTCGGGCGATCGGAGATCGAAACGTATCGATCAAACCCCAAATCACTTCCACAGGAGATGCGACGGAGGCGAGCATCTGTTCGCCGACTTTGGATTGGCCGGCAACATGCAACGAAAGGATGGGTTCGGAGGTTGCTGGCACAGAGCCTTGAGCATCATGCCACAAACTCAAAGTGGCGATATTCTGATCGATTGCTATAACACCTGCTCCGCCGCGAATATCCTCAGGCAAGCCACTCACCGTCAGTTCAATAGGTGAATTGAATCCGTCAAATCGCAAAGCATGTACGCTTAGCAATGCGGAGCCACCGACGTTAATGGTGTTGCTAGTCATACGAGCTTGATCAAGATCGCGCACTGGACTAGCCCAGTGGCATGCCAACGTGAATCCGGGCTTGGGTTGGCGAATTTCAACAGCATATCGAGGTGGCGTCGCGAGACGATCCGAGTTTTGCTGGTTACGAACGGCAAGTCGATAGGTACCTTTGTCCGGTGCGCGAAAAGTCAATAAGGAGTCCTTGATGGCAAAACGCATTTCGCCATTGCCGGTTGCGGGAAGGTCATCGTTCTCCGCCAAGCGATTCATTTTTTCATTTGGCATTTTTGGATTATCAACTCGGTAGACAACAATCGCACTATCGGTCAATTGGCCAATTCGCTGAGACACGACTTCGATTACGACGTTCGCATCCTTTTCACAATCGAAATCGAACATATCCACATCGTCATTAGCGTCAAATACGCCGTCGATCAGAGTCGGCCATTCGACCGCTACAGCCGCTGCGTTGGGTGCCGAACTTTCCACGTGTACGCTCGGAGCTTTGTCGACAGTAGGAGGGCGAACCAGTGAGCAACGTGGGAGTAGGTACTGAGGATTTATCGGCTTGTGAGGCTGGCTGCTAGTTTGAATCGCCGCAATTTGGCTGCACAGTTCTTGCCAACAGGCGGTCGCTGCCTTGCCCGCCGAACGGTTTAGAAGGAGCTCATCGCTCACGGACTTAACGCAAATGGCGTAGCGATAGTCCGGACCGCCTCGGTACAAATGATCATGCGCGACGAGCGTGTAGTCAATGTTCGCCAAAAGCTTGCACCGAAGCACTGCGTCTCGATCATTGGTCGCGTTGGCAAATGCGATCTTGGTCGTGCTCGTGGTCAGAATGGACAGATTCAACTTAGCACGTGAATCGAGGGAATGAGCAAAGGATTCGATCTCGATGTTTTGGTCGCGATCCAACTTGAGCCGGTAGTAGTTGCGCCCTCGCTCCGGACATTCATCCTGAAAAACCCCATCGAGTGAAATACCAGCGGCCGTCGATTGGGATTCATTGCCAGTGATGATTGCCCAAGGTTGAGAAGTTACGAGGAAATTTCTCGAGTTGGAAAGCCCGAGCGAGTTCTGGGCCCGCACTTGAACCACTCCCGGTTGCAAATCCCCAGCGATTTTTCCATCCTTAATCGCGCTGCAGGAAAAGCTTGGCACGCTCTCGGTGAGGTTTTGCCCAGCGGCTTTGTCCAGGGGTACGATTGGCTGATCGATTTGTCCGCCAAGCTGCCCCAGTGCATTCAGTTCAGGTGAAGGCAACTGAGCGACCGCATGGCTGACGGGCTCGACGATCCAATGCAGGAAAATCGCTATCAATATTGCTTTGGAACGCATCGAGAATCCAAACGATTCGGAGTTAGCGGTAGGCGGACAAATTGGGCAGGCAGTCTCTTGGAGACCGATCGAAAAAGTGGAATGCCGCAAGGGCAAATACCTGACGATCACTCTATCATAACCAGATTTTCCCCAACGGGAACCATTTCCGGCTGACTGTCCGTCCGAATCACTTGTCATTCAAGGGCTGAGAACTTCGCAAATAGGAGACCAAATCGACCACTTCTTGATCCCCTAACTTGTCGAGTAACCCGTCCGGCATGAGGGACAATAACTGGGGCTTTACCCTCTCAATGTCGGATTTAGCAAGGGTATAAGCCTGCCCATCGATCGTTCGCAGCACCAATTGCTCTTCGTTTTGGCTTTCCACAAATCCGCTCAGAACCCGATCGTCTACCGTGATCAACTGCACTGTCCGGTAGCCCTCGCGAATCTCAAGGCTTGGCCCGACCACGTTTCGCAGAAGGGTCGACAACTGATCTCGCTGGTATCCCGTCAAATCCGGACCGATTTCTCCACCCTCTTCGAACAGGCGATGACAACGCGCGCATAAGTTCTTGTAATGCTTCTTGCCTCGGTAGGGGTCACCGTTTCCCGAAAGAATGATGGTTGACAATTGGTTGCATCGGCTTTGGATCGACGCGAAATCAAGTCCCGCCGTGGCTGGATAGGTGGCGACAAGCTGCTTTTGCAGTTGAGGATTCTCATGTTGCCTCATGGCTCGGATCGCTTCCGAAGTCAAATCCCCAGGTGCAACAATTTGTTTTGAGCACGCGGTTATCCAGGCTTGCGTCCAAGACTCACGCGATGCTAATGCCGCGCCTGCGGTTGCCTTGAGCTCGTCGGTTAGCGATGGCCACAGTTGGATGATCTCCTCTGCAATCTCTTGTTTTTTGAAGGAAGTTAAGGCCGCGATGGACGCTTCACGGAGACGAGATTCTTCGCCCTTGTCGGAAGCGATTCGAAGGCAAGCAGCCAAAAAAGGCTCAAAGGATTTGTCACTTGCGAACTCGCTCGCGATCTTGGCAATTTGGATACGCAACGGCAATGGCGATTTGCGATTCTCAAATGCGATGACCCCCTCATCGACGGCTGCTGCATCTCCGCGCCGTAGCCTCAATGTAATCGAAGGCTGTCCCAAGCCAGTTAACGCATCGATCACATAATCCGGTACACCTGCGAGTGATTTCCCCTCGTACGCTCGTTCAAATGCGACTTGAACTTGGCCCACTGCCTCTTGACGAATCGCATTTGGCAATGTGGCAACCATTTTGATACTTGTTGCGACCGAGCGCATTGCATTTTCGTCGTGGCTTGCACACCATCGGCGAATCAGATTTGGAAAAACAGTTTCCCTGGCGATTCGAGTGTTCCAGAGCGTGGAATTTGAAGTCAATTGTGTTGCAATGAGCTCGTATTCTTCGGCATGCCTTTCCACGGACCACCAAACCAACATCGGCAGAAACAAATCCTCCGAAGGCAAAGGACGCGACAGCAAACTTTTAACGATCTTGATGGCTGCATTTGCTTCTAGTCTCTTGGCCGAGCATGCGATTTGGCACAGTACAGCCGGATCGTTCTCCTCGGTTGCAAGTTGACAAATCGCATCGCAAACATCATTCGATGCAGCGTTGTCATCGCACACGAGTCGAATGGCCCACGATCGAACTTGGGGATCAGGATGGCGGATGAATTTGATTGGTGAATGCGTTGTCTCCGAACCTGCCAATACTGTGTCGCCGATCCAGCCGCATGCATGCGCCGTCCATAGATACTCGAGCGTTCGGTTTTTGTCGTCGAGAATGCCATCCAGGATTTGATTGTGCCTAGTATCACGAGCCGGGTGCTCGGCAATCAAACGGCGAGCCATCCAGCGTTGCCATCGATAGGGATGATTCAGTCGATCCACCAAATACTCAAGCGACTTTTCGTCCAGTGAATTTGCGAGAGCTGCATTCCACGCGAGCCCATTGGCTGGGACTGAAACGTTTTCCTTGGTCGGCTCCAGTCGGTAGACACGCCCGTGCTCGCGGTCCATTTTTCCTTCGTGTGCATAAAGATGTGCTACTTGAAAGTCATACCAATCACATACGTAGGCGCATCCATCTGGTCCGTCGGCAATCGCGACGGGTCGAAACCATTTGTCTTTACTGGATACGACATCCACAATATCGCGAGTGTCGTAGGTTGAGCCGTGCCCGAGTAACTCGGTTTGGATCAGTTTTCCGTGGAGTGGATCGACGGCAAGCATAGCCCCTGGCATCTGATTCTCAAACGCGGTGCCCTCCATCATCAACATGGTGTGGGTAAAGCGTTGGATCGGAGGATGCGCCATCGGATTTAGATAACCGAATGCGTAGGGGTTGGACAAACTGCCATGTTTTGTAAATCCTTTGCGATAGTAGCCTCCTTGATAGTAGTGAAATCCGCGAGTATCTCCGCCATTATGTCCAGAGAAAATCTCGCCGGAATCATTCATGGCTACCCCGAATGCATTTCCACCTCCCTCCGCAAAGACCTCATACTTGCGAGTCTGGGGATGATATCTCCAAATCGCTTGGCCAAGTGTCTTGACGGGCAATTCGGACGAGCCATAGTTCTTGACGGCAGCGGTTACCGTGCTCCCCTGTGCCGCATAGAGCCAACCGTCGGGACCCATGCACAAACTATTCACAACGGAGTGTGTGTCTTCAAGTCCGAAGCCTTCCAGATGCACTTCAGGGGGACCGTCCGATTTGGAATCACCATCTTCGTCCTTATAGAAAAGCAAATAAGGTGGATTGAGCACCCAAGCTCCCTTGGAGGTTGGAACGACCGAGGTTGCAATGTTCAGTCCATCGACGAAGGTTGAATGGGTTTCGAAACTTCCGTCTCCATTTCGATCTTCGTGAATCGTAATGCGATCGGCACCGCGGTCTCCTCCATGCATGGGGGGTAAAGGCATGCGATCGTAAACGATTCGCCAGAAATTGTCGCGACTCAAGGCTTTCAATCCTGCGGGCTCTGGATACTGACGATACTCGACGACCCATAGCCGACCTCTGGAGTCGAACGTTGCAGAGAGCGGTTGTTCAATCGTGGGTTCGGCAAGCAACAGAGTCCAAAGGGACGGATCAGCTACGGAGAACAGTTGCGACGATTCGGCGGGTGAGAGTGCGGGCCCTTGCCCTTGATCCTCGCGAGATTGCCCCAACGCGAATGGCACAGAGCAATGGCAAACAACGTAGAACCCAATGAACGCGAGAAGTTGTCGGGTGGAACGTTGGCTCACGGCGAAATTTTGCAGCATAGTGGGCAGCATAGTGGATTGTCGCGTGGAAAGTGAGAAAGGGGCTAGGAACGAATGGCACTGCCGTTGCATTTTAGCGTATTCGGCCGATCGATTCGATGTCAGCTTTGCCACCGAGGCACGTGTTGCAAAAGGCTAGTGGTCAGTCGTAACGATCATTCATCAAGTTCCCATTGCTTGATTGACACACTTCCACGCACATCGTTGTAGAGGAGTCTAAGAACTGACTTGGAATCTGTCCACAACTTTGGAGGCATGCTTAAATTGTTGTAAGCGGTCTGGAAATCATGCGTGATTAGTCCTAGGGCTTCGGGCTCTTTGGCGAACCATACTCCAACGTTGCCGGATACATCCACACTGATGCCAATTCGGCCTTGATCCAGCAGAGTGATATCGCAAACCTCGCCTGAGTGGGCTTTGACAAGAGTGTTCGTCCTGGAGTTTCGATCCCAAGCCCGAATGGCTCCGTCGGGATGTCCCGATAAAATCTGATCCTCGCCGTTGTAGGCCAAGCATTTCGTAAAGACTCCATAGTCGACTATCGCTGTTGTTTTCTTCGTTGAGAAATCGACTTCTGAAAAAACAACCGTGCAAGTACGGCTATAGCTTCAAGTACGGCTATAGCTTTCAGGGAACGTAAACACCGGCTAACGCCTGCGGTGTTTGCGTTCTTTCAAAAAAGTACGATCGTTCCGTTTCCGTTCCTGTTACATCGCATTTTTCGGGTTTTACTGTTCTTCGATCCCAGAAGCATCAACCTTTCGAACGCAATGACAATCTCGACTATCCGGCAACTCGCAATCAATCCATTTCGCCAGGCTGTGCGGTGTTTCGCGTCCTCGAAAAAACAACGCAATGTCATTCGTCCAGCATTCACCCTGGTGGAATTGCTGGTGGTCATCGCGATCATCGGGGTCCTGGTCGGGCTGTTGTTGCCGGCTGTGCAAGCTGCTCGCGAAGCCGCTCGGCGCATGCAATGTTCCAATAACTGCAAGCAGATCGGGCTCTCTATGCACAACTACGAAAGTGCGATCGGGCGATTTCCGCCCGGGATGCGTTTTGACTCCAAAGCGAGAAAAATGTTTATCTATTGCCTCAATACGCCCTAGCTTACCAAACAATCCCCAAATTCTCCTATTGCACTTCATCGCGATTTCTGGGACTCCGCAAAAGCTGACTTGCACCCCGGGAGATCAAGCACTGTCTTGCGACGAAGCATTTGGGCCGGTCCAGATCGCGGAGCATTTTTTTGTGAAAATCGAACAATTCATGAATTGTTCAACTTGGATTCTGTAAACTGTTTCTTGACGTCGCATGGACCATAGAGAGGAACGGGAGACACTTGCCACCAGACCTCAACAGTTGATTCCAATTCTGACGACCACCAGTCAATGAAGTGACCAAACTAAAACAGTATCTACTATAGAAGATTTGCGTACATGAAAAGAGCACCGACGCCCAGGTCCTTATTTCGCAAGAAAGCATCTCAAGAATCTTTTCGAAAGTTCTTGAAGCCCGCTTTGGTTTTCGAAACGCTTGAGAGTAGACGACTACTGGATGCGACCAATTGGACGAATCCGTTGCAGCGCCTTGACGTATCTGGTGATGTATCGCAATCCGTAGATCCGCTCGACGCATTGATCATTATTAATGAAATCAATGCACCTTTCTATGCCGTCAATGGCACGAGATTACCGGAATGGCCTGCTTCGAATAGGGATCCACATCCGTATTTGGATGTCGATTGCGATGGTTTCGTTTCTCCTTTGGATGTTTTGAACGTCGTAAATGCGATTAACTCAGATACATATCCCACGGGTTGGGAATTTGAATCCAACTCCCAAGCGATTGATAGCGGATTTGTTAGTAGTGCGAGCTGCGGGCCAAAAATACACGAAGGCTCATCATACCTGACTCAGATATCCACCGAAGTCACCATTCCACCGAACGCCACCAATCTTATCTTTCGCATATCGAGCACTTTCTTTGATACATTCTCCGCGAGTGGCATGAGGGATGCCCTTGAGGCGTCGTTTGTAGATCAAAAGGGTCAGACGCTAGTATTTCCGTATGTTCGTAGCCGGGATTCATTCTTGAACATAAGCGAAGGCCAGGTTGTAGCGTCGGCACCCGGTGTCCATGTAAACGGCGACAGCATTGAAGTCAACGTTTCTCAAATTCCAGTCGGCACAGTCGGCAACCTAGTAATCCGTTTGGTCAATAATGATCATGACACTCAAACGAGCGCGGCCGTTAGCGATCTGAGAGTTGCAACGGATGGTACTCCTGTACCTATCAATTCGACTTCATCACCAATAGCTCCAGACTCAAAAAGTAGAAACGCAATCGACTTCTCGCACTTCTCAGACGTTAGCGGTAGCCTTATCGCTCAATACGGTAGGACAAGTCACTACGATGATCCTCAGGTTCTGTTTTCAGACATATCTATTCTTAACAGCGGCAATTACGAATCCGAAGCCCCTTTGCTGTTGGTGTTAAAGAACTTTAGCGATCCGTCCATACGTGTGAGAAACGCCGACGGGATAACCCCAGAAGGATACCCGTACATTGACTATTCGAAACTGGTAACTGGTGGAACGCTTGCGCCGACCGGTATTTCTGAATCACGCAATGTGTCGTTCTTCAATCCCAATCAAAGGCAATTTACGTACGATATTGCCGTTCTCAGCGGACTCAATAGAGCCCCGAAATTTACCTCAGAACCCGAGGTGTTAGAAGTCGTTTGGGGCTACAAATACTCTTACGCTGCTAATGCATCCGACCTGGATGGCGATCTGCTCACTTTCTCGCTCGTATCGGGCCCAGAAGGAATGACAATTGTGCCGACGTCGGGACAGATCGAATGGCTACCGACAGAGATTGGCTCTCACGCAGTCATTATCGAAGTCTCCGACGGACGGGGAGGCACAACGCAGCAGTCGTATTCGCTCTCGGTGGTATGGCGATTGGAAAACGGACCACCGGTGATTACTAGTTCACCTGTCACTGAAGTTTTTGCCTCTAAAGACTCCGGCACAGCCCCGGGAATACGCGTATTGAACGCGATTGCCCGCGACCAGCTGGCCGCACACCCTGACTTTAAGGCCAGTGTCGCTGGCGTCATCCCTGGCCTTGTAAAACCTATTCTTGACAGTGACGGTACTCCCAAATTTGCAGGCCCCGACGGCTCTGGAGGGATTACAAATCAAGAGAGTTTTTTCCAGTGGTTTCATGATGTCGCCGGCGTGAATCTTTCAAGAGGGATCGAGTTGCCGCTCACGGAAACCGGTCCTGGATCAGGTATTTATAAGTATACAAACAACTCATTCTTCCCAATCGACAATCTGTTGTTTGGTAACGAGGGGCTACCACACAACTACCACTTCACTGTCCAAGCCCAAAGTGAGTTCACTTATCGTGGGGGAGAAGTCCTCGATGTTTCGGGGGACGATAACATTTGGGTGTTCATCAACAAAAAGCTCGTGGTTGATCTGGGTGGTGTCAACGGCATTAATAGTGGGACGGTCAGTCTCGATACACTGGGGCTCAAGCCCGGTGAGAGTTATTCGTTGGATCTGTTTTTTGTAGAAAGGCATACATCCGACTCGAACTTCACGCTCAACACCACGATCGATTTCGGTCCCGGTCCTGCTTACTCATACCCGGTGATCGCGAGCAACGCTGATGGCAGCAAATTGACGTACAGTCTCCTTAAAGCACCGCAGGGAATGAAGGTCAATAAGGATGCCGGTTGGGTATCGTGGAATCCGACCAGCGATCAGATTGGCGAACATCATGTCACCGTGCAGGTAATAGGATTCTTTGGCGCTACTGCCGAACAGGCTTATTTAATCAACGTTTTTTCGGACCCGACAAATACAGCGCCAGTTTTTGCAAGCCGGCCGATAACGCAATACAAGACCGACGAATTTACGTCTTCAACACGTTCTATTGGAAGTGTGGGACCAGATCTGCTTGAGCTATGGGTCGGTCCGGATGGGAAAGCCACCGCGAGCGTTTCTCTCGGAGTTGGGGTTCCCTCCAGCAATCGTGAGGTAGGGGCTTTTGCAGTCGGCGACGTTTTCACTGGTGGTCGTGGGCCTGTAGTGCAATTGGATAGTAACCTGAGATTATTTGACTACTTGCCGCCTCAGGTCGGCTCTCCTTACGGCCTATCGTTTGACCGAAACGGCAATCTTTTTTACGGAGACTGGGGATTTGGAGGGGGTACCACTCTTACCCGTACCGATCGATTCGGCGCTCCTAATCCACTTGGACAGTTTGCGCAGGTCCCGGGAGCCGGAATCCAATCTACCGCGACCGATATGCAAGGGAATATCTACGTCGGATTTGGAAATGAACAGAAAATTTCAAAAGTATCTCCCGAAGGCACAGTGTTAGAGGAGTTTGTTCTTGAGCAGGTCTTGCGAGGCGCGAATGCGATTGACTTAGCTTTGGATCAAAGGACGCTTTTTTACGCGACTTATACCTTTGCAAGCTTCGACTTATCAGCAATCAAACGATTTGATGTGATCGAACGTCGCCAGTTACCGGACTTTGCCACCATTGCCGGGGAGCAAATAACAGGTTTGCGTCTACTGCCGGATGGAGGAGCATTAGTTGGAACTACTTTTTCGGGCGTGTTGAGGTTTGACCGTGACGGGAATGTAGCCCGAACCTATGAGGCTTCCAGGACATATGCGATCGCACTTTCTTCCGATGGTTCGTCTTTTTACTCCGCTACTCCCTTTGACATTTCACAGTTCGATATCCGCTCAGGTGATTTGCTTGCCAACTGGGATTTAGATCCTTCTATCAGCAATTACCTTTCTGATTTAGCCGTATTTGACGAACCTCGTGCAGGCACTGGGTTTGGCGTTGGAGCGATTGATGTTAGGGTTTCCGACCCGACTGTCTCTTTACGAAACACTACCGGACCTATCTTGGCGGGGCCGGGCCAAACTGTCAGGTTTGATTTGGAACTAACCCTCGATAACGAGTCTTCCATAGATCTCATTCGCCGCAATTTTGATTTGAGCTTTCATCGGCAAGGCTGGGGGTATCCCATTGGTCGAATCCCGGTCGCTGTCAATGGCGGCATTTTCTATCGATATGCAGCCAATGCTGTCGATGCCGATGGAGATCAAATTCGCTATTCCTTAATAGAGAATCCGCCTAACGCCGCAATCGATCCGATCACAGGTCTTCTTCGTTGGCAGCCGACATCGCCTGGTGTTTCTCGATTCGTTGTCGAGGCCGACGATGGAAGAGGCGGGCGTGCTCAGCAGTCCTTTGATGTTTTAGTCATTGACGATAGCAACAATAAGCAACCAACTATTACCTCGACACCGCGCACTCGCACCTCTGTGAGCAATATTTTTGCCTATTCAGTTTCCAGCTCTGATCCAGACGGCGATGTAATATCCTATTTGTTGATAAAATCTCCCGAAGGAATGGTGATCAATCATGAAACCGGAATGATTCAGTGGACGCCCAGAGTTTCGGATGTAGGAATCCATGAGATTTCTATTAGCGCGTTCGACGGGCGCGGCGGTCAAGCGGTACAAACCTTTCAACTCGAGATTACGCCAATCACGGTGAATCGCTCGCCAACCATCAC
>JAIPFP010000125.1 GCA_021736575.1 Pirellula sp.
GCCGCTTGGACTTCTCGAACATGGGATTAAATTCTGGCTAACTTCTTAAGCCCCAAAACAGAGATCGGGCAATCGACCGCAGTCCAGCCCGCGTACGTCCCTAGAACAACGACGCAGAATCTAATCCTTTATATGTTCGGCAATGCTCTACTCGAGTTCGAGGTCAACGCCATCTTCCGATTCTTCTCCGACGGGACCGTGATCTCAGATTATAACGCAAATAATTTCGAAAAGAGTCTCCCCCTCACCATTGCGAGCACGCGACAGGTCGTCACTAACGTGCATGAAGTTTGTCGGATGACAAACGGCGATTGATGCTAGCCGACCAAACTTTGCTTCTCAACTCGCCCAAGAACCGGATGCTAGCGCGTTGCGGCTCATATCGAGTTGGCCATCTGGCTTTATGCCAGTCGCCCTGGTTAAGCTAACATCTCGCGAATGACGTTACCATGTACGTCCGTTAGTCGAAAGTCTCTGCCTTGAAAGCGATGGATCAATCGAGTGTGATCGAATCCTAGCTGATGTAGCAGCGTTGCATTTAAGTCGTGGACATGAACCAGGTTCTTTGTCACGTTAAATCCAAAGTCGTCGGTTTCGCCGTGCACATATCCCTTCTTGAACCCACCGCCGGCAAACCACATGCTGAAACAACGGTTGTGGTGATCGCGACCGTCGTTACCACCTTGAACCATCGGCGTCCTGCCGAACTCGCCACCCCAAACGACCAACGTGTCCTCCAATAACCCGCGTTCCTTTAAGTCCTGGACCAAGGCTGCGCTAGGTCGATCTGTATCCGCTGCGTTCGCCTTGACACCCGCTGTCAAGCCACCGTGTTGATCCCAGGCTTCGTGAAAGAGTTGAACAAATCGAACTCCTCGCTCCGCCAGACGGCGTGCCAGCAAGCAATTTCTGGCGAACGAAGATTCCTTGGGGTCTTTGATGCCATATCGCTCAAGTGTACTCGCCGACTCCTTGCTCAAGTCCATCAACTCGGGCGCACTTGTTTGCAATCGATATGCCATTTCATAACTGTGGATACGGGCCGTGATCTCAGGATCGCTAAACTCTTGCATGGCCAACTCATTGAGCCGATGAAGCGTGTCCAAAGACGATCGCTGTGCAGCTTGATCGATACCATTTGGATTCGAAAGATAAAGAACTGCGTCGCCGCCGCTACGCAAAGGTGTTCCACCAAAAAGCGTTGGCAAGAAACCCGCGCCGTAGTTACTTGCTCCACCACTTGTCCCCTTGGCGCTCGTCAAGACAACGAAACCAGGAAGTTCTTCGCACTCACTACCCAGTCCATAAAGAGTCCAGGCACCGAAACTTGGCCGACCAAATTGTTGCGAACCGGTATTCATCATGATCTGCGCTGGAGCATGGTTCACGGCATCGGTTTGCATTGTCTTGACCAAACATATTTCGTCCGAAATAGAAGCGATGTGCGGCAATACTTCGCTCAACTCCATACTGCATTTACCATGCTTAGCAAATTTGAACTTGGGACCGAGCAACGCAGACTTGGGGTCGATGAATGCAGCACGGTAGCCTTCCAACAATTCTTTGGGCGGTAGCTTGCCATCATTCTTGGTCAACTCTGGCTTGTAGTCAAAAAGTTCCAAGTGGCTGGGGGCACCCGCTTGAAACATGTAGATTACGCGTTTTGCTTTGGCGGGAAAGTGAGGCTGCTTGACACTCAAGAGGGTGTTGTCGCTGGCTGCCAACAAGGAGTCGCGACCCAAAAGAGAGGTTGCCGCGATTCCCGCCAATCCAACACCGCAGTCCCGGAAGAACCAGCGGCGACGGACCAGTTGTATCTGTTGTGACAAAAAATCGTTCATGCTGCGATTCAGTTTTTGGAGATGGTTTCGTCAAGATTGAGAAGCACACGACATACTAAAGTCCAGGCGGCCGCATCTTGCGGATTGGTTCCTTCAGGAAGCGCGGGCAATTTTGCTGCATCACCGGTCGCAATTTCCCTCGGATTCAGCCAGCCATCGGCAATGCGTTGGCGTTGTTCGGAAAGAAGCGAAAGGATGGCAGCCTGTTCGGTTGGCTTGGATGCTCTTGCAACGCACAATTGAAAAGCATAATTGACTCGGGAGTTATCTTCCTTTCCGCCCTCGCGCAGCACTCGCAACGCCATCGCTTGAGCTGCTTCCACAAAAATCGTTTCGTTCAATCCGGTCAACGCAGCCAGCGGAGTATTGGATCGAACCCGCCGAGCGCATGCAAAATCCCCGTTCGGTGAATCCAAACTTGCCATCACCGGGTCGGGCATCGAGCGTTTTCGGAAAACATACAGAGCACGTCGATAACGCTCTGGGCCGGTCGGCGGGTTCCAAAACGTGGGAACGATGTAATTGTAGTTCAAAACGTTCTGTGGAACCGGCGGAATCACACTCGGCCCACCCATTCGCTGCGAAAGCAAGCCCGCCGTTGATAACGCGATATCGCGTATCAGCTCGGCATCCACTCGAAAACGCGGACCTCGTCCGAGCAATTGGTTTTTGGGGTCACGCTCCATCAATTCTGGTCGATTCGAAGAGTTCTGTTGGTAGGTTTGACTCAGCAAAATCGATTTGATCAAATTTTTTTGACTCCATCCATTGTCCATAAATTGAACAGACAAGTAATCAAGAAGTTCCGCGTGCTCAGGTTTTGGAGTCCGTGTTCCAAAGTCCTCCGAGGTTGGCACGAGCCCATCTCCAAATATCGATTGCCATACGCGATTGACTGCAACGCGAGCAGCGAGCGGCGAACGCCTATCTACCAGCCAACGAGCAAAGGCCAGCCGAGGCGGCTCATCGGATGGAGCCATCGCATGCAATGCCGAGGGAACGCATGGCGTCACAACACGCTTGGGACGATCCCACTCCCCTCGATCTAGCAAATGCGTCGGCCTAGCAAGTTTTGATTCGCGCTCGGCTAAGTGAAGCACGGTTGTAAGTGGCTGAGGCAATCGATCCAAGGCCGCATCGATTTGCGAGTTTAGGTCTTTTAACCCCTCTTTCGACTTGCGCCAGTTGGCAAAGATGACCGATCGATCCTCCGAGTTTCGCTCCGCTTCTGGGATCGACAATGCGAGAACAGCAGCATGATCGCAAGCAGGAGCAACAGGTTGCGGCGTTTTGCAGAGACTAACACGACAGCACCCCACATTATCTCCGGAATGCATGACGAGCTTGAAACGTGACCCAGCGGGAAATGCAAGCGGTTGCTCAAAACCCAGAACTGCAACCGAGGCTTGATTGCGTCGTCCTATCCCTCGATCCGCCTGCCAAAAAGTTTCTGCTTTGCCATCGATTAAAGAGGAGACAGGGCCAGTCCATTTTTTGCCATCCCCTTCCTTGGATTCTTTGGAGGAGAAATCGGCGGTGACGTTGGCTAGCTTCAGTTTTTCCCAGTCCTTGCCATCCGGTTTTTGAGCAAACAAATCGACCGTATGGATCTCCCACATGCCTTTTGCATTGCGACCTGGACCACGTAGAGGCAAGTCGCCATGATTGAGGACTTCGAGCCGCAAACCTGTCACTCCTTCAAGGTCTGGAGAACCGATCATGTACACATCGCTGCTAGAATGCCCTGTCATCAGGATCGTTCCGTCGGGCTGTGGTGCGGGATGGTTTAGGCCGCTGACACTGTTCAAATCGTCGAATGCAACGACCGTCCACAATGGTTGATTGTCAAGAATGGATTTGCCCCACGTTGTCAATTCTGTTTCCCAATTCGGATTCTCTTCTTTTATTTTGGATTCCAATCCAGCGATCGTGTCTCGTATTGAGCGTCTTGAGCCCAACTGCTCTTGGCTATAAACCGCCGATTGAGCTTCGTACGCGTTGTTTAAAAAAGCAAACATGCCGAAGTATTCGTCGTGCGTGATCGGATCGAATTTGTGCGTATGGCACTGCGCACATTGAACGGTCAATCCGAGCGTTGCCTTTCCGATGCAATCGATTCGGTCAAACATTTCGACCATGCGAAATTGCTCTGGAACGATGGCACCTTCCTCATTGAGCATGCTGTTTCGCAAGAATCCTGTCGCCACGATTTGATCTTGAGTCGAGTCTGGGAGTAAGTCACCTGCAAGTTGTTCGATGATAAACTGGTCATAGGGCAGATCGCGATTGATGGCAGCAATCACCCAATCTCGCCATGCCCATTGATCGCGTCTCAAGTCCTTTTCATATCCGTTGGTGTCGGAGTATCGTGCGACATCCAACCAATGCCTTGCCCATTTCTCGCCGTAGCGATCGTCGGCGAGGAGGCGATCCAGTGTCGCCTCAATAGGCGTGCGTTCAAATTCTGCAACTTCTGCAGGAGAAGGGGGGATGCCGATCGTGTCCAAGTAAATTCGGCGGGCCAGTGTGGGATTGGGTGCGCGTTCCGATTGGTTTAGCCCCCATTGCGTTAGGCGGCTTCGAACAAACGAGTCGATGGGATGGACCCCATGGATCGGGAGTGATCGCATGATGGGTACAGAAAAAGCCCAGTGGGATTCGTACTTAGCACCTTGCTCGATCCATTGTTTTAGCAAGCGGATTTGCGCATCGTCCATCGGCTTGTTCGCGTGTGGGGGAGGCATCAGCTCGTCAGGGTCGTTGGAGGTGATGCGTTTCAGAACGAGGCTAAGCTCTGGTTTGCCAGGAGTAATAGCGGGTGAGCCGGATTCCCCACCTGAGTACGCGAACGATTCAATGTCCAATCGCAGAGCACCTTTTCGAGCATCTGCGTCAGCACCATGACAATTCGTACAATGCTCAGCCAAGATGGGTTGAATTTGCCGCTGAAAGTCGACAGCGGACGTGGGGTCTGGTTCCGTGGCGGTGGCGACGCCAAAAGAAAAGCAGGCGATGATCAGTGTCATCCATTGCAGATTCATGGTCACAGCATTTTTGGTTAAGGAATGTGTTTTAAGGCATTCTCGCATCAATGACCGCCGGATTCAACCTTCAATGGCGCAGACATGAACGGCGAAAGGTGACTATATTGGCCATATTCCCTCCAATAGTCAATTTCCAACCATTACAGCGTTCAGCACCCTCACCACAGCCGTTTGCACCGGATGCACCCCCAGCACCAATTCCAAAAACGCGGCATATCGGGTGCGATTTTGGCATGTTTCGTGGGTTTGGTGGGCCTGAGCTGGGATCTCGAAATTTCCCGGATTTCGCAGCAGTTCAAGATTCCAGGGGATCTCAACAAAGCGATCCAGTTATCCGAGACCTTTGGTCATACGGCTGGCGTGATTGCCATTTTTACGGCGTTATTGCTGATCGATCTCGAAAATCGACCCAAATTGTGGCGGGCTGCAGCCTTTACGTTGTTGTGCGGCATCGCGGCAAATGCAGCCAAGATCGTTGTGCCCAGATACCGGCCACATTCGCTCGACCAATCGCCTACGGAAATCCTTTCCGGCTGGGATACCTGGTGCATGCCATGGACAGGTTCGTGGTTTGATGAACAATTACGCAGCTTTCCTTCCGGTCACTCGGCAACTGCAGTTGCATTGGGCATCGGATTGACGCAGGTTTACCCCCGAGGAAAGTGGTTCTTTGGCATGATGGCTGCGGCTGCTTGCTTTCAACGACTATCCTCGAGTGCCCATTTTTTATCCGATATCATGGGAGGTGTTTTGATTTCTTTGTTGCTGTCACTATGGTTTTGGAAAAAGTCGGAATGATTGTACTGCTTGAGAACATTGCAGATTTACCTTCGGCTGCACAAGGGGGAGCCGTCACGATTGGAAATTTTGACGGTGTTCATCGCGGCCATCAAGCCATCATCGAACAGGTGCGTCGGCTGGCCGATGAAGTATCGGGGCCAGCTGTTGTGTTTACGTTTGACCCACCCCCCGCGAGAGTTTTGCGTCCCCACGAAGCGCCAGAGGCGCTCACTCGAATCGACCGACGGGTGGAACTGCTAACCAAACTAGGCATCGATTTTGTGGTCGTTTTCCCTACAACACTGGAATTGCTTCGGCTTGAACCGGAAGATTTCTTCGAGAAGGTTGTCGTAGATGCACTGAAGGCCAAGGCGCTAGCCGAGGGCGAAAACTTTCGCTTTGGGCGACAACGTCGCGGTGACATCGCAATGCTAGAACGACTGTGCGATGAAAGAAATATTCGCTTTTCTTTGTTGGAACCAAAGCAAGAGCAAGGCGAGTGGATTTCCAGCACACGCATAAGGACGCAGATCGAATTGGGAAATGTATCACTTGCTAACAACCTCTTGGTCGAACCATACCGAATCTCCGGCGTCGTCGGTCGTGGAGCCCAAAGGGGCAGAACACTTGGATTTCCGACCGCTAACCTGGAACAAATTCCAGTTCTTTGTCCTCCGGCAGGCGTTTACGCAGGCCGAGTCGTTGCTCGTAAGGTCAACCCGGGCCTTGCCAGCGATGACGCCGCGATGAATCCCGTTGGCTTGCCTGTTGCAATCAACATCGGCCCCAACCCGACGTTTGGCGAATCTGCGTTGAAAGTAGAAACACACATCATTGGCTTTGCTGGCAATCTGTACGGCCACGAACTTGAAATCGAATTCCTGGAAAAACTGCGCGATGTGCAGAAGTTTGAATCCAAAGACCATTTGATTGACCAACTGAACAAGGACATCCAAATGGCGAAACAAATTGCGCATTCGGGTGCATGATATTCGACGGTGACCGCGTATCCAAGAGTTAGTCTCGCACTGGCGGTAACTTGGGTGCACCACTTGGTTCGGATTGTTGCCAGGGTAGGGAGTGTGAACCCTAGGCCTAGCTATTCACAAAGACCATGGCAAGAATCTCCCAAGTCAAAAGCGCCTGCTAGCTTCCGGTCGGGCGAGCCGACCGGGGAGCAACCAGTGGATGGCGGTGCGAGTTAGCCTGCGAATCTACGCTTCCGGTTGGACGAGCCAACCGGGGAGCTGTTAACGGATTGTTGCAGACGTGTGTTGCATCCGGTACGCTGGTAAGCGATGTGGAGTGGATCGCCGAGATCGTCCTGCGGTGACATGTCCACTGTACCGTTCGCGGACATGGCCATCGGAGCGAGAACAAGGCGATGCACCGAAGGACTCGGTCGGCACGGTTGCTCGTGGTGACGTCGCTCCTCGTCCTCGGTGATCGTGGTCGTTCGTGCCTCGCAGAGCCACGCGCACTCATCGTACGACCTCGGCCCCCGGGTGGCCTTGAGCCACCGGAGCCCAAGGTTCGTTTGCTAGCTGGCGGATCATCTCCACCATCCCCACTTTACGACCCCGGCCGCCTCGTGCGGCCGGTGAAGCAGCCTCCCGCTAGCTGATGAAGCAACAGAAGCAGAGGGACACTGCACTTTTGTGGGGGGGCTTTATTTATCGGGCGCTTTCGTTCAACTGGTTTTCTAAATACATGGAAATCCAGGCCCGAATTTGAGAAACAAGTTCCCAATTAACGAAAAGAGGTCAAAGACAGGCTGAGTTGGCGCAGCACTTACCACGCTCTTGCTTGAGAACGCAGCAGGCTGCTGATTTGCTCAATGTTTCGAGACCCTATGTGGTCAAGTTGCTTGACGAAGGAAAGATTCCCTCTCGGCTCGTTGGCAAGTACCGACGAGTTCGGTTCGACGACCTTATGGCTTTCAAGAGGAAGGATGACCAGGCCCGCTCCGAAGTTCTCGATCAGCTTGCACAGGAGGCTCAAGAACTTGGGTTGGGCTACTGATGGATCACCCGATCACTGCGATTTATGACGCGAATATCCTTTACCCTTCTTGGACTTGTTGTAGTCCGCCGTAGTTCTTCGACTTCGATCCATTCGATCAAGTTGCTGCCAAAAAGTGCCTTTCAAACTAACCCAAAAACATTGGAAAAACATAAAAATATTCGGTTCCTGTCCTGGTCGTTCAAGACTCATCAACACACTCCCTTGGATTACGGACGAACGAAATTGCCCTCGCTCCCGGACCGCCCTCGGTTGCGATCTTTCACAGTTTCTCTTTACGCGGTATCATCTTAAGTCAAGCGGCAGATTGAAAACCACCAATCGTAACCCGAAACGTAAGTGAGGGACCTGCGAAATTGTCCCTCGCTTACGCTTCGGGTTGGGATACTGCAATCTGCCGCTCGCCTAAGAACTTGAAGCAATCGATTCCATAACTCTTAAGTCAGAAATCGGCGAAAGTGCCCCATTCTCAAATCGGACCCATTGCCGTTCATTTTCCTGAGCGGGTCGAAACCAACGAACAGCTTCAAGCGGACAACCCAGATTGGGACGTTGCTCTCATTGCAGAAAAAACGGGCATCGGCCTGAGGCACATTGCTGCTCCCAACGAAACCGCATCGGACTTGGCAGCCCAGGCATGTCAAAAACTCTTCCATGAGAACGACATCGACCCAAAGAGCATCGATTTTTTAATGCTCTGTACCCAAACACCTGACTACCCTCTGCCTACAACCGCCTGTTTGGTCCAAGATCGATTGGGGCTTAGCACTCACTGCGGTGCACTCGACTTCAATCTCGGATGTTCCGGTTTCGTTTATGGCTTGTCGATGGCAAAGGGGCTAATGGCCAGCGGGCAATGCAAACGCATCTTACTTGTAACCGCAGAGACATATTCGAAATACATCAGTCCCGACGATCGTTCCTTGCGAACGATTTTCAGCGATGCAGCCGCAGCCACATTGATCGAGACGTGTGATGACCCTGCCTTGACAGGCTTCGAATTTGGCACAGATGGGAGCGGCGCAGATACTTTGATCGTCAATGATGGTGGGGCTCGATGCGCCGATCAAGCCATCAAACCGCGGCATCGCAAAAGGTGGTCCAGCCGTTTGTATATGGATGGCCCAAGTCTCATGAGTTTCACAATCGGTGCCATTCCGCAGTTGATCCGCGATATGGTCGATAAAGCAAACCTGCAAATGTCCGATGTTCGTCTTCTTTTAATGCATCAAGCCACGCGGAAAATGCTTGAGCATTTGCAAACGGCACTCAATGTCGATGAAGTGAAACTGCCGATTCGCCTATTCGATCGCGGGAATACGGTCTCGAGCACGCTCCCCATCCTGATCAACGACTTGCGAAGCGAAGGAAAGATCGTCTCTGGAAGCCAAAACGTCTTGGTCGGTTTCGGCGTAGGTTGGTCGTGGGCGGGTTGTTTGTGGAAGCCAAGCTAATCAGCAGCCCAGTAGTCCAAGACTTGAACCTTTTCCAAATGAGGCTTCAAAACCTCTACGAATTCTTTGTGCTTCGGATGTGGTAGATAGACACCGCGATCTGCTTCCGATTTGAACGTAACTAAGAAACAGTGCGTGAAGCCATTTGCTAGCCCTTCGGGACTGTTGTCGGTGCCATACTCAAACGCGGCAATTTGCGGAATGCTGCTCTTGAGCGAGCGAAAAGCATCGACGATTTTTTGAACGTCATCTTTACTACTGGATTCTTTGAATTGAAACATCACGATGTGGCGAAGCATTTTTGCTGGCTTTTCCTCGGCAAAACAAAAGGGCAGAATCACAGTTGCAGTTATCGAAAAGACTATTGCAAATAACATCGACGTTTTCGTGTTGGTTCCAAACGTTGGAATCCATGGTGCCGATGCGGTTAAAGTGGTTATTGTCATAGCGTTTGCCTAACTTAGTTGAATGAAAACTCGTTTTGGAAGTAAATTCGAATCGTCACCAGAGTATTTCTACTTTAGCACCTTTTCTTACGCCTAACATCGTCGAAGCGGAGTCCGAAACGAGATGTAGCCTGAGAGGCCTATGCGAGTCCACGATAGCAATCAACGTCATCGGGGGTTGCTGGTGGTTTGAGTCGAACAATCCAAACGTCTCGTGCTCATCGTCGACCACAATCTTCGTCTCAAAAGTTCGTTTAATGCCGGCCCATTTTGCTTCATCAATGTCGGTAATGAGGTCTCCGTCCCCGTTGACGTCGACCACTGTGCCTTGAATTCTTTCTGCCACGGATGATTGTCCACCTCTCAATTTGAATTTCGGAAACGAAGAGTAAGTATCAACATAACCGAGTGCTGCCATAACCGGCCCCGCAAAGCGAACCTAGGCCGGATTTTCCCCGCAAATTACCAACTTTCCCAAAAGACTCACGAACTCTTCGCCGATAACGAAAGAATCACCGGAGTATTGGAACACCGGTTTTTAGGCTCGCTCAGGGAGGGTTGGAAAATGCAACAAATTCGAGTTCACCGAGTGAATTCAAAATTTGCAGTGCTTGCATATCTCCTCGCTTTGGCATCGCGAGCGTTTGCGCTCGGACGGGTGGCACGCCCGGAGGTACGAAGAGCGTGTGACTCGCCAAAGCCGTTTCCCAAACTCCTAACCCTCATAGCTAAAGCTCTGAACATTCGAAGAAACTGCACCGCTTTTGCACGCATAAACCCCAGCGAGACGACATCCATGGCATTGGGGTTTTTTCCGCTTGCGTTTGCGATGTTTGCGGTCGGCGCAACCGCAACACCCTTACCGGCACAACAACCGCCGACCCCGAATCCATTTCGTACGACTCAAACCGACAGTCGGAATGATGCGCAAGCAGCCGTCTCCGAAAGCAGGTACGCAGATGTGATCCAATTGGATAAACTTCCATCGCACTCGGAACCTCCCGTTGTCACAGCCTTAAGCGTTTCTCCATCGGGTGAGCTGATTGCAGCCGCAGGGGATGATCACGCAATTCGCCTCGTTGCACTCAAGACAGGCAAAACCCTTTCGACCCTGTCGGGACATTTGGGTTGGGTTCAATGTGTTGAGTTTTCACCGAATGGAAAACGCCTGGCTTCGTGTGGGCACGACGGGACTCTTCGTATCTGGTCGATTGACGAGACTCCAAAGGTCCTTTTCGAGAAATCCGTCGGGCATGCACTTTTCTCTTTGGCATTCCTGAACGACGATCAAATTTATGCTGTGGGATTCAGTAACAAGATTTACCATTGGAACGCAATGGCTGGTGAAATGGTCGTTGATCACGCATGTGAGTGTCGTGATGTAAGGGCCATCGCTTGCTCACCCGACGGAGCGTTGGTTGCATACGGTGGTCGTGACGGCGTCTTGCGCATTCGACATGTTAACGATTCGAACGATTCGCTTCCGAGCCACACCAGCAAGCCCGGCGAAAGCAAGCCCGGCGAAAGCAAGCCCGGCGAAAGCAAAACCGGCGAAAGCAAAACCAGCGAAAGCAAAACCGGCGAATGGAAAGCTCCATTGCATTTCGATCGTATTCGGTCGATTCAGTTTTCTCAAGATGGACGACAAATCACTTCCGTTGGCGAGGACCGTCGCATTGTTCACTATGACGTTCTAAAACGTACGGCAGTTGGACAAACCGAAGTCGTCGGCGGGAAGTTAATGGGCCTGTGTCAACTGGAGACGAATCTCTTTGCCATTGCAGGCAGTGACAATTCCATAAGGATTTTCAGCGATATCGATCGACGCGTGCTGGTGAAACTAGTAGGCCACGATGGTTCGGTGGGTGTTTTGAAAAGGACCTCTAAACTTATCATCTCCGGTAGTTTCGACACCACAATTCGCCTTTGGGATATCGATCGAGCGATATCGAGTTCAGATACTCAAGGAAGATACGTTCACCCTATCGCTGCTCAGTTCGAGGATTCTGGAGCAGGAGATTTAGTCAAGTGAACCAAGATTGAAAAATCGCCAGCCAGCCTCACCTGAATCCAAACCAACCAAAGCCACCTGCATAACGCGGAGGATTGCCATCTTGTCCTGGAAAACACGCATTGATCAATGGACGAAGAATCGGATCGTGCGGTCGTTGACATGCGACAGCAACTCTCGTCGCTCTTTATTCCGCAGCGCGAGGACTGTTCGAAATATCGTGAGACAATCCAGCAAGTTGGTTCGGCCCAGCAAGTTGGTTCGGCACTCCACCGTTGAAACGCTCGAAAACCGAACACTCTTTAACGTCGACCCGATTTGGGTTGGTGGTGTTTACGTCGAGGAAGATCAAGGTGGGGATAGCCATGGCGATTCATTCTATGTGACTTTTCGTGGCGGCGCGAGCGGCACGCAACTAACTCGTCTGGTTATCGATACCGACCAAGGCGCTCCTGGTTACTCGAGCGGTGACAATATTTTTGATACCGTCGAGAGCAGTTCCAGCCTAGGTGCTGACCATGCGTTTCCATACAAGTTGGAATCGATCACGGCGGTTTCGCCGAACGCCCGAGTGATCGTAGAAGTGAGCGACGGCGGCATGCAATTGGTTTTGAACTTTGAGAATTTCGTTGCTGGCGACAAAGTCAAGTTCTCGATCGACGTGGATGAAATTCAACGATACCGTGGCAATTCCGAACCAGCCGCGATGAACCCGAATATCGACCCTATTACCTCAGGAGTCGAGTTCGCGGACTCCAAGATACGCGCATCCTTTACAGCTCCTCGGTTTGAAAATGCTTCAGCCCAAGGTGCCTTTGTTAACGCCTACGATACGGTATTTGCATCGTCGGGGCTCGACTTGCCTGGCGACAACGAGGCAGGACTTCGCGATCGAACGGCGGGTGCTGCGGCTACGGTGGTGCAAGTCCCCAAGCCGATTGAACTCGCCGGCGCGGTCTACGTCGACAATAACTTGAGCCTCACGCAGGACGCTGGCGAAATGGGGATCGGCGGCGTCCAGTTGACTCTGTTCCGCCTTGAAAATGGGAACTACGTTAACACAGGCGTGAAAACCACAACGGACTCGCAAGGCAGATATCAATTCGGAGTCGATCTTGGACTGGCCCCAGGCACGTACCAGATCCGCGAATCGCAGCCCGCCAATTACTTTAGTGTGGGTGCTGCACCGGGGCGACTCGATGGTCAGCCAACTCTGGGCAAAACCGTGGCGAGTGACAAAGATGTTTTAACGGACATTCAAATGCTACAGGGGGATGGCCGTGGTACGCAACTTGACTTTGCCGAAGCCCAGCCAGTGCAGTTGTGCGGCTTTGTTTATCGCGACAACAACGATAATGGTCAACGCGAGAACGGCGAAGCAGGCATCGGCGGCGTTGAGATCCAAATCGTGTCGATTGAAACCATCGCGGGTCCGATAAGCCAAAGTGTTCTTACTCAGCCGGACGGATCCTATTGTTTCGTTGCACTACCACCAGGCAGATATCGGATTGGCGAGGTCGCACAACCCGCCGGGTTCTTTGACGGTAGAGAATCGCCCGGCACAGTCGATGGCCAAAGGAGAGGTACTGCCATCGTCAACGATCAGATCACCGAGATCCAATTGAACGGCAACGAGAACGGAATCGAGTTCAATTTTGGCGAAATCGAGCCATCATCGCTCTCGGGGCACGTTTGCGTCGCGATGCCTGGTTTCGACTGTTTCTCAAATGAGCCGGACGCTTGTGCGGAATTGCCGGATGTTAAAATCGAATTGCTCAATGCTGCCGGCGAGGTGGTTGCTACGACGTTTACTGCGTCTGACGGCACTTACAAATTCGATAATTTGCCTGCCGGCGTTTACAAAATCATCGAGACTCAGACTACCGGGTTACTCGAAGGGGGATCGAAAGCGGGTCGGATCAACGGACTCATTTCTGGCAACGCAATCGATGGTTCGCGTATAGAAGAGATCACGCTCGCTGGCGGTCAGCATGGTGTCGACTATGAGTTTTGCGAACTGCCGCCTGCGTCGTTGTCTGGGAACGTATACCGAGATGATAACGATGATGGCATCCGTCAAGTCGCCGAACCAATGCTCGAGGGTGTAACCATTCGCTTGTTCGATTTGAGCGGCTTGAAGATTGCCGAAACGACTACCGATTTGCAAGGTCGATATCAATTTGAAATGCTCCGCCAAGGGACGTATCGAATCGAAGAGACAACGCCGAACGGGTACCTGGATGGAAAAGATAGGGTCGGGACAATTCAGGGACGAATCGTTGGGCAATTGGACGGAGAGGATGCGGTCCAGTCTATCGTTTTACCGACGGGGATGGTAGGCGAAGACTACGATTTTGGCGAACAGCTTGTTGCATCGTTGCAAGGCCAGGTCTTCGAAGATTTGAACGAAGACTGTATCTTTGACCCCGACGAATCGCCGCTTGCAGGCGTGCGCATCGAGCTCTTGAATGCTGCGGGACAAGTCATCAAGACTACATTGACCGACGCGGACGGAAACTATCGTTTTGCAGACCTTGTGCCCGGAGTTTACTCCGTCCGCGAGTTGCAGCCAACCGGGTATTTCCAAGGTGGGCAAAGGGCCCCAGATGGAATTGGGGATACAAGCAACATCGATTTGATTGCGGATGTGTTGCTCAGTTCCGGCGAGAACATCGATCAACTTGATTTCTGTGAGGTGCCACCGGCGACCATTGCGGGGTACGTCTTCCAAGACGGCGCTCCGATCATAACGGACGATGGGCAACCACCGCCGATTCTCAAGGGGATCCGCGACGGAATCCGAAAACCGGGTGACGCGCCCATCGGCGGCGTCGTACTTGAGTTGCGTACGCGGACCGGCGAACCGTTGAAGTCCAGCAATGCGCTACCTGGTACTTACTCTGGCAAAACGATTCGCGTTGTTACGGATAGCAATGGCTATTACGAATTTCGAGGTTTAAGGCCCGGCGCCTACCATATTTATCAAACGCAACCCGCAGGCTTCTTCGATGGACGCGACAACCCTGGCTCAATAGGGGGATTCGCAGTCAATGCTGACGATACGGTAAGCGATATCGAGCAACAGAATGTTATCGAAATATTGTCGCTCGATGATTCGACAAATCCTGGCCAAGATGCGATCTTGATGATCAACCTCGAAGCCGGCAATCGTTCGGTTGAAAACAACTTCAGCGAAGTGGTGGTCATCAAGGCTCCGACGGTGAATCCGCCTGCTCCGCCGCCACCTGTTGTGCCCACCCCGTACATTCCTCCTCCGGTCAACGGTTTTGTTTCGCCACCCTTTGAACGCGTGCTCGTCATCCCGCCCTTTATCCTCGGGCGTATAGATGAGCCTGAATATGGACTTTCTGTCGAGTACACATGGCACTTGAGCGTCATCAACGCGGGCGAACCGCGCGGGCATCGTGTGGACAAGGAAGTGAGCCGTCAGCGAGTTGCAAGTGAAACCAAGATTCTCAATGCAAGTCAATGGACCATCGATACCATTAACCGCGGTCGATGGGTCATTGTTTCCACTTCGAAGAATAAGCCTCGAAAGATGTCGCGAGACGCCTTTGACATTCTGGGCGCTCGCCAATTGGCTGGCGATTTCAATGGTGATGGTCGAGACGAACTAGCGTTGTTCAAGGACGGAGAATGGTTGCTCGACATCAATGGCAACGGCATTTGGGATCGCGGCGATTTATGGGCCAAGCTAGGTGACAAAGAAGACTTACCCGTCATTGGCGATTGGGATAACGACGGAAAAGACGACATCGGTATCTTTGGTCCAGCATGGGATGGCGATGAGGAAGCTCTTGCCATCGAGCCAGGTCTACCCGATCCCGAGAATCGGATGGCCTCAACGCCTAAGAACTTACCTCCTCGAAGCGAAAAACCTGGCCGCGATCGTCTGATGCAGCGCAGTGTTACGGGTGAACCGCGTACGGATGTGATCGATCACGTCTTTCGATTTGGCACCGATACCGATCAGCCGATTGCGGGCGATTTCAATGGGGACGGAGTTTCAACGCTTGGGGTCTTCAATAATGGCAAATGGCGCATTGATGTCAACGGCGACGGACGTTTTTCAGAGGAGGACGATTCGTTCTTTGACTTTGGAGAGCCCGGCGATATTGCAGTTGCAGGGGACTTTAATGGCGATGGACTCGACGAGATCGCGGTCGTGCGAGGACGGGACTTGATTATCGACAGCAACGGCAATGGGGCGTGGGACGCAACGGACCGAGTTTTTGAAATCGAAGGAGAGGTTGGGCAGGTCGTTGTCGGCGACTTCGATGGCGACGGGGTCGATGAGGCCGCATTCTATGCAACTCTGCCGACGCAAATCGAGCCCGAAGCCAGGACAGCAGAACGATAGACCCAATCTTAGCGACTCCCCAGCGAGATGGAACCATTCTTGTTGCCATGTCGCTCGTCGGTGGGCTTCGCGCCTCCTCGGCCATTGTCCCACCTAGACGCATCTCGTGACAGCGGTAGGTCGCACCTGCCGGGTGCGACCGTTGGTCCCCAGCGATATTGCCCGAAATTGATACGACTCGAATTAACGATACTTGTCGTCGAACACCACCGACACGCAAGAGTTTGGATTGCCGAAGTGCCCGAATTCATTCTCATTTGTTCGGATTCAAGAAAAATAACCCTCTGCCGTCTGGCGAATACGTTGTGGCATCGCCCATAATGTCCTCGGTGTAACACTTGGACGCTAGTTCTGAATTTCGATGACTGAGGAAACATTGCTAAATGGGAAGAATTGAAATTGCCTTTCAATACCCCTGGTTTCTTCTTTTGTTGATATTGATCCCAATGGTCTGGTGGCTTGGCATGAAGTCGCTGGCTGGACTGGGACCCTGGCGTCGTTTCTTCGCGCTTGCTCTACGAACATCGGTCATGGCTTTGGTCATCTTTGCCATTGCGGGGATTCAATGGATTTGGTCAAGCGAGAAGCTTACCGTCATTTATTTGCTTGACCAAAGCGACTCAATCCCAATCGCCAAACGCCAATTGATGTTCGAGTACGCAATCCAGAGTGTCAAAGCACACCGTCGCCCCGATCGCCAAGATCGAGCGGGTGTCATTGTGTTTGGCCGTGAAGCCTCGATCGAGGTCCCTCCCTTTGATGAGAACTTGCCCAACATCAAGCGTGCAGAATCGAATTTTGGGAAATCGGACGCCACCAATTTAGAAAGTGCGTTGAAACTCGCCCAGGCTAGCTTTCTCGAAGACTCGGCCAAACGGATCGTCGTTCTAACGGACGGAAATCAAACGCTAGGTTCGGCGGAAGCGACCGCTCAAAGGCTGAGTGAGACAGGCATAGGCATCGACATTGTGCCCGTTCGGTTGGACACCAAGACCGAAGTCCTCGTTGAGAAAATTGATGTGCCGGGTTACGTTCGACAAGGTCAAACGGTTGACGCTCGCGTTGTGATCAACCGATACAGCGAAGCGGGCAAGGAAGAGAACGTGCCCGGACGCTTAAGGGTGATTCGACGTGTGGGAAATCAATCGGAAGTGCTGGCGGATGGGCCTCTCACGCTAGACCGCGATATCAACGTGATTCCGATTCCGCACAAAATCGAAGAGACCGCCGGTTACACTTACGAAGCTGAGTTTATCGCCGATAACGCAGACAATGACACAATCAGTCAAAACAATCGCGCCACTGCGTTCACTTACGCGCGCGGCAAAGGCCGCATCATGCTGATCGAGGACTCATCCAACCTCGGAAACTACGAATCGCTGATCGGTGCGCTGCGTCGCAATGATATCGATGTGGATGTTCGCGATACTGGCAACCTGTTTTCAAGCCTTGTTGAACTGCAAAGTTATGATGCTGTCGTCCTCGCAGGAGCACCTCGAACAAGTGGTGACGACTCAACGAAAATCGTTTCCTTTACCGACGATCAGATCGATATGCTGGTGCAAAGTACGCAGCAATTCGGGATGGGGATTGTCATGCTGGGAGGCCCCGAGGCATTCGGCGCCGGTGGCTGGACCAACTCGAAACTCGAAGAAGCGATGCCGGTGAACTTTTCTATCAAGAATAGCAAAGTGGAATCGGTCGGAGCCTTGGCGATGGTCATGCACGCCTCCGAAATTCCAGAAGGCAATCATTGGCAGAAAATGATCGGAAAGTCGGCATTAGAAGCCCTGGGGGATCAAGATTATTGCGGCGTTGTTCAGTATGACATGTCAGGGGATAAATGGCTTTGGGGGGGGACAAACGGACTCCTAAAAGTAGGCCCAAACAAGGGGATGATGAAATCTCGCATGTCGCGAATGACGCCAGGGGATATGCCTGACTTTGATTCCGCCCTCGGGATGGCCATCCGGGCCCTAAAGGCCAACAATGCTTCGCTCAAACACATGATCGTCATCAGCGATGGCGACCCAACTCCGGCTTCGCCAGGTGTACTCAGCCAGTACACAGCAGTCAAGATCAAGATTACGACAGTCGCTGTGGGTGGACACGGACCTGCCATCGAAGCAGAGTT
>JAIPFP010000126.1 GCA_021736575.1 Pirellula sp.
AAGGCTCTCTCCAATCGGTTGGATTCGATCTCGGCTCGGGATTTAGTGTTTTCGTGCTGTCTTGACTGGCATTCCCATCGCTAGTTCTCGATCGACGAGTAATCTCGCCAAAGGGCTGTCGCGGTTTTCCCCTGCGCAGTTTTCTCCGAGCTCGAAATCACAATCGCTTGTTCAATCAAACGAAGGGCTTGATCCGATGCACTTTCGTCATCACACAAGATTTCCAGCAACGCTTGCCCCGTCTCCACGGATTCGCCAATCTTGCTATGCATTTTGATGCCGACCGAAAAGTCGATAGCTTCACCCGCGATTTTCCTACCCCCCCCCATCGCGATGATGGCTTGCCCAAGCAATTGACCATCCAAGGAACTAACGAGTCCGCTATGGCTGGCGAGAAATCGGCGGCTCTTTCCCAACGGTCTGCTTGACGATAGCGAACCGCCTTGGGCTTGTACCATCCGTTCGAAACGTTCCATGGCAGCGCCATTATCCAGTAATCTACTCAGTCGCAGGCGAGCATCGTCCAAGTTCGTTTCGCATTGCGTGCTGATTAGCAATCGAGCTGCAAGTTCGATGGTCAGTTCTCGCACGTCGGACGGCCCTCCGCCTTGCAATACTTCGACCGATTCGTCAACTTCGCATGCGTTGCCGATCATCTCTCCCAAGGGTTGAGTCATATCCGTAATAAGCGCCGTTGTTTTTACTCCAGCGTTCTTGCCAACTCGCATGAGCGAAGCGGCCAGTTGCTCGGCTAAGGCCTCGGTAGCTAGAAAAGCACCGCTCCCAAACTTGACATCCAAGACTAAAGCATCGAGTGTTTCTGCAATTTTTTTGGACATGATACTAGCGGTTATCAAGGGGATTGACGGCACCGTTGCAGTCACATCGCGTAGACCATAGAGTTTTTTGTCGGCAGGAACGAGCGTATCCGTGGCACCCGTAATCACGCACCCAACGCTTCGCAATTGGGACTCGATGTCGGATTCCGATAGGTTGGTCTTAAATCCAGAAATAGCTTCGAGTTTATCGAGCGTTCCGCCAGTAATTCCCAGCCCTCGGCCGCTTATCATAGGTACATGCAGTTCGCAGCAAGCCAGCAGCGGAGCTAGTATGAGAGATGTTTTGTCGCCAAGACCGCCCGTAGAGTGTTTGTCAACTCGCGGGGTATCATCGACTTTTGCAAGTCTTGAGCCACTAGCTATCATCGCATCGGTCAAGTTTGATATCTCTTGTTCGCTCATCCCGTTGAGAAAAATGGCCATTGCGAGAGCAGACATTTGATAGTCTGGAATAGAGCCGCGAGCATATCCTTGAATCATGAACTCGATCTCATCGTTCGAAAGTTGCTCTCGATCACGCTTTTTTGAAATGACAACGGCTGGGATCATGAATAGTTCGACCGAAGGAAATGCCCACCATCAAGACCCATTTAGCAGTCTCAATCATTGGAACCGAGGGTGGACATATGGAGTGACGGATTTTACGGCAGGGATTATCCGTTATGATATCCGATACCAAAGCGTCACTGTCAGCGACGTTTAAAAATCAAGATAGACCTAAAATTGAAATTGAGAATCATATGACCAATGCGAATCAGCAACATGAATGGCTTCCAAGACTGCCAATAACGCTTGCTTTGGCTGTTGGTTGCGCTTGGTCGACTCTCGTTTTAGGCGCTCAAGATGACACCGAATTGAATCGCCTAAACATGGCAAAGTCGCAGGCCCGAGGGATGGCATTCGCGTTTAAGTCGGCGTCAGCCAAGATGATGCCTAGCGTCGTAACCGTGCTCGCGAAACGGCAAAATGTCGACGAAACAGAGGACACGCTCGATTTGCTCAACGAAGACTCAAACCGAGATTTTGAGCTCGGGTCAGGTGTCATTATCTCTGCGGATGGAATTTGCGTTACGAACCACCACGTCATCAAGAATGCCAAGAGCATTCGCGTTCGCATGGCGGATGGCCGTTCGTTCGCTGGAAAAGATGTTCGTTCGGATGCTTCGAGTGATGTCGCGGTTTTTCGCATCGCCAGCAAAGAACCTTTGCCTGCAGCGACCATCGGCAACTCCGAAGCCATCTCGATTGGTGATTGGGTTTTGGCGATCGGCAGCCCCTTTGCATTAGATCAAACCGTTAGCGTTGGGATCATAAGCAATAGCTCCGGCCGAACCATGAACCTATTACAAGGGCTACTTTTGCAAACGGATGCCACGATTAATCCGGGCAATTCAGGCGGTGCCCTTTTGGATATTGATGGCGAATTAATCGGAATCAATACCGCGATCGCAACGACCAGTGGTCAGTTTCAAGGAGTAGGATTTGCGATTCCAATCCGTCGCGTTCAATGGATCACCAAAGAGCTACTCGAAAACGGCAAAGTCCGAAGGGCCAGGCTTGGCGTCCGTGTCGATCCCATTCCTCAGAGCTTGGCCGAAGAACTTAATATTGAGGTCCGAAGTGGCGTATACGTTAGCAGGGTATCACCCGACCTACCCGCTGAAAAGTGTGGCATGGAACAAGGCGATATTATTGTTCAACTCGGAGAGCAAAGAGTTTTCTCAGCCGAGTATTTTAGAAGTCTCGTAGAACAACTTCCGGCGGATCGCTCGTATCCAGTCAAGGTCCTTCGTGAAGGCAAACCGCTGACTTTAGATATCCAGCCCGTTTTTCGCGACGAATAGGTTGTCAACGAAGGGCACCGAAGGGGCAGTATAGGACCATTGTTCCCGTCCAAACGGATCGAGAGATAGTAGCAGGCACATTCCATGTGCCGTCCGCAATTCAAAAACCTATTGGTTTTTGAGGCCACGGCATAAGTAGTATGCATTCTACTTTCCGCAGATTCACTGGGCGGCTCGCGAGATTCACTGGGCGGCTCGCTCCGCTCCGCGACTCCTCGCCAGGTTTGGGGCGTAAAAATCTTTCTGAATTCCGAAAAACGGAAAAAGCGGAAAATTTTTTCACCAAGCGCTTCCATAACGACTAACAGAGGCTAAACTCTTCTGCTTGGGTAAGGTGTGAGGGCAAAAGAATTGCCCTTTGCTTGGCATTTTTCTTTTGGTGCCATGCGTCCTAACCCAGCAATGATAGACAACTTTTGAATTACAGCCGTTGCATCTTGTTTGTAACGGAGAGCGTAAGCGTATCGACCGGCCTTCTGTATGGTGGCCAATTTTTTACTTCGAGGAGACTACGATGAAGTTTCGCCCAGGTTATGCCCTTGGGCTGGCTGCCATGTTGTTTGGGGCCAGTAATGTTTTTGCGGATTGCGGTTGCGGGAGCGGTGGATCCACCGTTGTTGCTTCTGGCAGCGTGATGAGTGGTACTATTGTAGGTGGTGGGGATGCTGGCGGAGTGGGTTGCGGAGCACAAGTGAGCTACGTCGAAAAGACGATCATGGTGCCAACGCAAGTCACCGAAATGCGGACTGTAACCAAGAACGCTTCCAAAATGGAAGCTCGTACACGCACTTACACAGTGACAAAGCAAGTTCCACGCACTGAAACCAAGACCAGCACCAGCACGGTTATGGTTCCAAAGCAAGAGACCAAGCAAGTTAGCTACACAGTTAACGTGCCAGTCACTAGCCAAGTTGAAGAATCGTACCAAGTCAATGTACCAAGCACTGTCACTGAAGAAGTGCCATACACCGTCAACGAAACCGTCTACAACGACAAGGTTGAGACTTACACCGTTCAAGTTCCATCGACTGTTGTCGAACAAGTCGCATACCAAGTTGCCGTAAGCAAGTCGGTTCCCGAAGTTCAGAACTACACGGTTTCTGTTCCGTCGACCGTGATGGAAACTGTCGACTACACCGTTCAAGTTCCAACTTACGTTGACGTAGTTCAGACCTACAACGTTACCGTTCCTGTCACAACGCAAGAACAAGTTTCTTACACAGTACAAGTTCCTGTTTATACAGACGAACAAGTTCCTTACACAGTTCAAGTCCCTGTGTACACCGACGAAGTTCAGTCGTACACCGTCAAGGTCCCGTACACGGAACAACGTGCTGGTACGCGACAAGTTTGCCGCTCGTACCCGGTCACGACGATGAAGACGTGCACCAAGGATATGGGCTCGTACCAAACTGTAATGGAAGAAGTTGCTGTTGGTTGCGGTACATCTTCGGCCGGTAACGGTTATGCTTCGGCTGGCGGTTGTGGCTGTGCAACTCCTGCACCAGGCTGCGGTTGCGGAACACCTGCACCTGCCGCTGACGGTTGTGGATCCGCTCCTGCCATGACAACACGAACCGTTTGTCGGAAGGTTTGGGTTCCAAACGTCGTCACTCAAGAAGTTCCTGTCACGACAATGCAACGTCAAATGGTTGACGAGCCTTACACCTACAACGTATCGCTCTGTCGCGACGAAGTTCGCCAACGAACGGTTAAGAAGGTTAGCTACACACCTGAGACCCGTACACGTACGGTCAAGAAGTGCAGCATGACCACTGAGCCACGTACTCGTACCGTTAACAAGGTTTCCTACACAACCGAAGCTCGTCAACGCACTGTTAAGCAATGCCAGATGAACACGGAAACCCGTCAACGCCAAGTTGCGAAGACTGTCTACAACACGGAAACCCGTCAACGAACCGTCAACAAGATGGTAACCGAAATGGAACCCCGTACACGCGACGTGAGCAAGACTGTTTACAACACCGAGTCACGAACTCGAACCGTTAAGGTCCCAAGCGTGGTTCCAAAGCAAATGACCCGCACCGTGAGCAAAGTTGTCTACACTCCAGAAACTCGCAAGCGTATGAAGACAGTTACGAACATGACAACCGAGAACAAGGTTCGAGATGTTGTTACGACAGTTATGGTTCCAGAAGAACGAACCAATACCTATAACGTAACGGTTTACGACACGGTTAACGAAGAAAAGACTGACACTTACAACGTGTGTGTGCCTTACACAACCACCGAAGAAGTTGCAGTTACCGTCTGCAAGATGGTTCCACAAACCGTGACTGTTCCTGTAATGACCAACGGCTACGGAGTTTCCGGAGCAATCAGCGGCGGAGCAATCAGCGGCGGAGCGAACGGTTGCGGTAACGGTAACGGTAACGGTAGTGGTAGCGGCTGCGGTTGCGGAACTCCTGCACCAGTAGCTTCGGGTTGCGGATGCAAGTAATACGTGACAATGGAAGTGAACGAAGTTAGTTGACCGACGCTCCCCGTCGTCCTAATTCGGGAAAGCCGTGCCGCAGTGCACGACGAAAAAACAAAGCGGCCTGTGCAAGCTATTTTGCACAGTCCGTTTTTCTTTTGGCATCCCAAGGTACAATGAGAGACCCAATTTCCTCATTTCCCTACTTGTTTGATTGCAAGCCATGCCAACCCCACAGAGACTGACCGATCCGTTCGGTGCCCGCGATACGTTTCGTGCTCCCCAAGGCCAATTGGGTATCTACCGTCTCAGCAAACTCGAGAAAGATGGGATCGCACCCGTCTCAAAGCTACCCTTTTCTATACGAGTCTTGCTGGAAGCTGTACTGCGAAACTGCGATGGATACCAAGTCACCGAAGCCGATGTTCGGAACCTTGCAAACTGGAATGCAGCCAAGCCCGCCGAGCTGGAAGTGCCTTTCAAACCGGCTCGTGTGGTATTGCAAGACTTCACAGGTGTGCCTGCCGTCGTCGACCTAGCTGCAATGCGGGACGCCATGAAAGTCCTCGGTGGCGACCCTAAGAAAATCAACCCACTCATTCCTGTCGATTTAGTAATCGACCACTCCGTACAAGTGGACTTCTTCGGGGCAGCGGACTCGCTTGCCAAAAACGTGGAAGTGGAATTCGCACGCAACAAGGAACGTTACGAGTTTTTGCGATGGGGGCAACAAGCGTTCGATAATTTCCGCGTCGTTCCGCCGAACACAGGTATCGTTCACCAAGTCAATTTAGAATTCCTCGCGAAAACAGTTTTCTTGGGCAAGGATGCACGTGGAGCGGTTGCGTACCCGGATACGCTCGTTGGTACCGATTCACACACCACCATGATTAACGGGTTGGGAGTATTGGGCTGGGGCGTTGGGGGGATCGAGGCCGAGGCAACCATGCTTGGTCAACCTCTGTACATGTTGATGCCCGAAGTGGTTGGTATGAAGCTCGTTGGTAAACTTGCGGCGGGTTCCACGGCAACCGACTTGGTGTTGCGTGTCACCGAGATTTTGCGCAAAGAAGGTGTCGTCAATAAATTCGTCGAATTCTTTGGCGAAGGTGTATCACGAATGTCGCTTGCCGACCGAGCGACCATTGCCAATATGGCTCCAGAGTACGGAGCGACGATGGGGTTCTTTCCGGTCGATAGCGAAACGCTGGTGTACATGCGCCGCACCGGCCGAACATCGGATGAAATCGAATTGGTAGAACGCTATTGCAAAGAACAGGGGCTCTTTCGTGTCGATGGTAGTCCTGAATTAAACTACACCAAGATCCTAACTCTGGATCTTGAAACGATCGAGCCGTCGATGGCAGGTCCCAAACGACCACAAGATCGGGTTGCACTGAAGTCGATCAAATCGTCGTTCGCCAAAGCACTCTCGGCACCGATCGCAGAGCGAGGCTTCGGGCTTACAACGGACCAGATCGGTTCGACCGCCGCTGTCGAGAACAATGGTCATTCGACCACCATCAGCCACGGGTCGGTCGTGATCGCCTCCATCACATCATGCACCAACACCAGCAATCCCTCCGTCATGCTCGGTGCTGGTCTGTTGGCCAAGAAAGCGGTTGCGCGCGGTCTCAAGGTGAAATCGTTTGTCAAGACAAGCCTAGCGCCTGGCTCGCGTGTTGTTACCGATTATCTTACCAAAGCCGATGTCCTCGGTTCGTTGGAGCAGCTCGGCTTCTTCGTCGTCGGCTATGGCTGCACGACATGCATTGGCAACAGTGGGCCGTTGCCCGAAGCGGTTTCGAACGCCATCAATGAAGGAAACTTGGTTGCAGCAGCCGTGCTAAGCGGCAACCGAAACTTCGAAGGACGCGTCAATCCACACACGCGTGCAAACTACCTTGCAAGCCCGGCACTGGTTGTCGCCTATGCCATCGCCGGTACCATTGAAATCGATTTTGAAACCGAGCCCATCGGGCATGACGAACGTGGCCAGCCGGTTTTCTTCCGCGAAATTTGGCCAACGCATGAAGAGATTGGTCAGGCAATGGACGAGAGTGTTCAACCAGAAATGTTTGTGAAGCAGTACTCAAGTGCGTTCACAGACAACGCAACCTGGAATGCCATTCCAATCACGCCAGGCGATCTCTACAAATGGGACGAGAAGAGCACCTACATTCAGAGGCCCCCATTTCTCGAAGGGATCACTCATGGCACTTGCACTATTTCGCCAATTCGAGGAGCAAGTGTTCTCGCCATGCTCGGAGACTCGGTTACGACGGACCATATTTCGCCAGCGGGTTCCATCACCAAAGACGGCCCCGCCGGGCGATTCTTGGTAGCGAACGGAGTGCATCCGCGCGACTTCAATAGTTACGGTGCTCGCCGAGGAAACGATCGCGTGATGGTGCGAGGTACGTTTGCGAACATCCGAATTCGCAACGCGCTAACACCCGGTATCGAGGGAGGCGTCACGAAGTACATTCCGACTGGCGAACAGATGAGTATCTACGATGCATCCATCCTGTACCAAGCCTCGAAGACTCCATTGATCATTCTAGCGGGTGCGGAATACGGTACTGGCTCGTCCCGCGATTGGGCTGCCAAGGGAACGCTCCAGCTTGGGATCCGAGCTGTAATTGCTGTCTCGTACGAGCGCATTCACCGGAGCAACTTGGTGGGCATGGGCGTGTTGCCCCTGCAATTCCTGGAAGGGCAGAGTGCCGCAAGTCTTGCGTTGGCTGGCGACGAAACGTTCGACATCCCATCTCTTGGGGATGACCTCCAGCCACGCAGTCGAATTGAAGTTGTTGCGACGAAGCCTGACGGAACCAAGAAAACGTTTGAAGCACTTGTTCGCATCGATACGCCGGTCGAGATCGACTACTATCGCAATGGAGGTATTCTGCCGACTGTTCTGCGCAAGCTAGCGGAAAGTTGAGCGTGAGCGACAAATGAACCCATCCTTGCGCGATAATGGTACACGTCGTGCGACGCGTCGCGTCGTAGTGAATCTATGGCCGCAATAGCATCCGGTAAGGTATTCCTAATCGGAGCAGGACCAGGCGATCCAGGTTTGATCACGGTTCGCGGTGCGGAACTAATAGGCAGGGCAAACGTGGTTCTGTACGATGGGCTGGCCAACGAAGCCTTGCTCGCATACGCAGCCAAGCATGCCGAAATCATCTGTGTTGGCAAACATGGCCACGGCGGCATGTGGAGTCAGAAGCAAATCGACGACCTAATCGTTGACTATGCTAAATTGGGAAAGTCGGTCGCAAGGCTCAAAGGTGGAGATACCGCCATCTTCGCGCGCACCGCAGAAGAAGTGGATCGGCTCATCGAGGAAGGAATCCCGTACGAGATCGTTCCGGGTATCACAGCCGCCTTAGCGGCAAGCGCATTTACCGGTATCCCGATTACGCACCGTGATTGGTCTTCCGCAGTTGCATTGATCACGGGACAGTTGCAACCGGCAGATGGCAGTATTGAATCAGAAGAGTCGCAAGATTGGAATGCATTGGCACTTTTCCCCGGCACGCTGGTGCTTTACATGGGAGTCACAACGGCCGGTCACTGGAGCAGCAAGCTGATCGAGGCAGGCAAAGCTCCTTCGACTCCGGTAGTTATCGTCCGACGATGTTCGTGGCCCGACCAAGAAGTGATTCGCTGCGAACTTGGAACAGTCGCTGCGACCATTGCATCCATGCCGCGTTTGAGGCCACCCATTATCAGTATTGTCGGTGACGTAATTCGAATGGCGAAAGCCATGGATTGGTTTTCCATCAGGCCCTGGTTTGGAAAACAAGTCTGGGTAACAAGTCCAGATCATACTGGAAGACTACTAGGTAAAAAATTTATCGAGCTAGGTGCACAAGTCATTCATCAACCGGTTATGAGTATCGAACCTCCGGAGGACTGGCATGACATCGATATCAAAATCCGATCCTTGGACCAATTCGATTGGGTCGTATTTAGCAGCACTTATGGAGTCGATAGATTCTTCGATCGGTTGTTTGCGCTTGGAAAAGATGGACGTTCGCTTTATCGTACGAAAATTGCGGCAGTCGGTAGCGGTACGGCGGCAGCAATCGCCAAGCACTCACTGATTTGTGATGTGTTTCCAGAAGCACACGGCTCCGAGACTTTGGTGGATCTCCTTGTTCAAGAGTGTGTGGGTAAGCGATTCCTGTTCGTTCGTAATCCGGACGGTGAAACATCGGCAATGAGCCGACTTTCAACTTCTCAAGCGACAGTAGAAATCTTAGATGTCTATCGCCAAAGCCTCGTGCAGCAATTGCCTCCAAAAGTTGCGGAGTGTCTTCGATTGGGCAAGCTTGACGCCATAACCGCAACCAGCAAAAACATTGCTAGGCAAACGGTAGCCTTGCTTGGCAATGAAAGCCGAACGCAAACGTGGCTAAGTCTTTCGCCGTCCATCACCTCGCTCCTAGTCGACCTTGGTTGCGAAAGGGTCATAACCGCCAGCGAGCCAAGTTTCGATGCCCTGGTTGCTCTCAAGTTGGCCTAGCTCGCCGCTTGATTCGATGACGGACGATTCTCTGCATGTCTGGGTACAGGATTCGCACTGCATTGCAACGCAAGGTTAATTTCTTCTGACCAGCCGTTTTTCGCCGCCAGCCAAACTCGTTGACCACAACGATCAATCCGATCACGATCACGATCAAAAGCGGACCAGGCCATAGCACTTGCTTGTTGGTCAACGACCATTGCAGCCATGCGTTCGTGTTTGTTGTCCAAGGCTGATTGAATAGGATCGCAATCGCCAGCAGAACGACACAGATGAGTTTCAATCCCACCTCTATGCCGTTTTGTATCGCGAACATGATTTTGTTCGTTGACTCACGGTTGCTCTGGCTCTGACGATTCACATTGCACAAATCACATGCCACTTCACAAACGGTTTTACGTATCGATTGGTAACGGACCATCCAGTACAGCAACCCTAACGATACCAAAACGGTGATGACGCTGACGAATAAATCAAAGCTCTCCAGACGGGTTGGTTCCCGCAATATCAAGCTGGTCACCATTAAACCGAATAAGAGTACGATGTTCGAATGGTTTACCAACCACAGCAGCAAAAAAACGATCGCAATTCGTATGATTCCGGGAATGGGCGCCGAGCCTACATAAACAAAATCGATCGCGCATCCCATTCCCAACATCAACATCAAACTACACCCGAGCACAATTGTGTTGCGCATCGGACCCATGCTCGAAACAACCGCCGTCGGCTGTTCGGAGCTTCCGCTTTCGGATCGTTTCGATGTTTCGCTCATCGGCCTGATCCTTGCGCCGTCAACCGACCCGATTTGGCCATTGCGATTTCCGACAAAACCAACCCGGTCGCCTTAGGCTCGCCAGCAATGGACATTGGTACACCGAGTTTGGTTAAGCTGCGTTTCAAAGGCAGAGCAAGTTCGCCCAACCGGATACCTTCAGCCAACAAACGCAGCTCAGCGACTGTTTTTGCAGAGACAGTATTTGCAGAGACAGTATTTGCAGAGACAGTATTTGCAGAGACAGTATTTGCAGAGACAGTATTTGCAGAGACAGATGAAGACCTAGATTTCGGGCGATGCAGCGTCGGCGAAGGACAAATCACGGCAACGCGATGATGCTTGGACTTTGCGATTCGGATAGCACTTAAAAGCTCGTCCATCGAGGCTGTGTCCCCCAGAAGATCTGCCACGAGGACGAAGACTTCGTTGTCGTGCGCATGCGAGATTGCAGCCGTTAAGGCTTGTGTCAATAGCCGAACCCGAACAGGGGAATATTGGATAGCTACGTCGGAAATAGATACGATCGGGGCCATCCACGGCATACCCGATTCGCACAAGAATTTTAAGAGATATTTGGCCAACTCGTTCTCATCCAATACCATTTCGACTTGGGTCGTTATCGAGAGGTTATAGAGTTCGGCCATGACTGCCGCCAACTGGATGCGTTGCCGGCCCCTTTGAGTGCTAAACAACGCAAATGGGACGAGCGAAAACGGATTGACCTGCGGATCAAGCAACTCCGGATAGCGCTCGCTGCAAACGGCATAGGCCGTCTCCAACATTCGCAGCGAGAATCGCGCGGTTCCGGGTGACCGATTTACGGAGAAGGCGCCCATGGCTCGCAACTGCGAATAGAAGCCAATCGTGCCCGATGCGGCGATTGTCCGTTTGGTCGCTGCCTCGTCAATCAAATAGCACCCGATGGCGTCACCTGCGGATATCACCGAATGTGCAATACTAGCTCCAACGTGTGTCATTTGGTCGATCAACCGGCGACCAAAGCCGCCCATGCGCGTGCTTGCCGTTCCATCGATTATCAGTTGAACACGAATAGGCACTTCGGATTCATACTGCCTCGTCATCAGCTTGTCGCGTCTCGCGGACGCTTTCCAGGCTATCGTTTTCGGTGGATCGCCATCGACATACTCTCGCAGTTCAAGCAACTCGAAACCGATACCCGGCCGTTGCTGTCGATGAATCCCATGCCTAGGAATGGCGTTCCTTCGTTTCAAAAGCGGACTCGCATCCGCCGATTCAGTGAAACTGGGAAGCACGCGAAAGGTCTGCCGAAGCGACACGAAACGGTCAAGCCGAAAAAACTTGCGCGGATCATGAAACTCCATTCGAATCCCAGGAAAGACAACCTCGCCTGCAGCCCGAACACGAGCCGTGTAGTTTATCTCAACCTCATGCTGAGGCGTCCGAATCGCAATTTGATTGTTGGGGCAAATCTCGTCGACAATCTTGAAAACGGATGCCCAGCGTCCAATCTGCTTCCGAAGCCAGGACGAAGAATTTATCGCAGAATCCGTTGATGATGATGGGATCGTGGACGAGATAATCTCGAGGTTCTCGGGTACTACATCCCGAAAGATACGATCCGGAAAAACTCGGTTGGATTTGCAGCAGATGCGTACGCGTATGTCGAGTGTTCGACCGGCCCACAAGACGCCTGTTGCATCGCTTCGCCCGTTGATCCATCTTTCCAACTGAAAACGGCCTAGCTCACGTTCGCTGCAAATCGAAAACTGGACCCATTCCCAAAGCATCCACAACAACCAAGCGAGACAGAGAATCGCAACACTCATTTGGCCAAGCGTCACCCCGACGATGAGTCCTATGAGTCCAATCAGAGCTAGCTGTCGCGACCAACTCGTCATGGCTGGGCATCCACAACCACTGGAACCATTTTGATCAATTGCTGGACAACCGTTTCTATCGTTTGGCCATCCATTTCCGATTCAGGCCGCATGATCAAGCGATGCCCGAGCACAGGCAAAGCGATCGATTGAACATCTTCGTGGGTCATGTACTCACGCCCCCGCAACAGAGCATGGGCTCGCCCCGCTTTCATCAAATAGATTGCAGCTCGGGGACTTGCTCCCAAGGCCAGATCCGCATGCAGTCGGCTTCTTCGAGCCAAGTCAACGATATATCCCTTGAGCTCTTGAGAACAAAACACCGAGTCTACCAGTCGCTGGATCGAAATGATCTCCTCTGGACTGCTGATCGGTTGAGTTTTAACCGGAGGCCTACTGTGCAAATCCAGCATTGCGACCTCTTGCTCGCGCTCAGGGTAGCCAACTTGAATACGAAAAAGGAATCGATCCAACTGGGCTTCAGGTAATCGATAGACGCCTTCTTGTTCGATCGGGTTTTGGGTAGCTAGCACCATAAACGGTTCGGGTAGCGGAAGTGTCTTGCCCTCAATCGTAACCTGCCGTTCCTGCATCGCTTCCAACAAAGAAGACTGTGTCCGCGCCGGTGCTCGATTGAGTTCATCCGCCAGCATCAGTTGACAAAAAATGGGTCCTTTTCGCATCACAAAGTTACTTGTCTGGCGATCGAGCACTTGTGTGCCGGTCACATCGGATGGCAAGAGATCCGGTGTGAACTGAACGCGTTCGAAATGGATACCGAGAACGGTTGAGAAAGTTCGACACATCGTCGTCTTGGCGGTTCCAGGCACACCTTCCAGTAGCACATGTCCCCCTGCTAGAAGTGCGATGAGCAATTGATCCGTAACGCCACTCAGGCCAACGACTACTTTCTCGATTGCCTGCTGGGCGCGGTTGCGAAGCTCTTTGACACGCAGGGCAATTTCGCCGGAGGATACTGGATGCACGTGTAGAATTTCTATTGTAGAGTTGGTAGGCCTAATCAGTCGATAATTTTAGGAGCAAATGATTTGTTGCGACACCAAGATTCTGGAGTTGTTCGTCCGAGAACATGGATTTCTTTCCATAGACGGCTAATTCCACAATGGTTCTTACGGTCGCTCTCTCTTGTTTTGACATGGCGACAGGTCGGGATTCGAGATCCAAATCCTGTAGATAAAGCTGCCAATCTGGAACAAAATCTTTGCCGATCCATTTTCTGCAAAAATCCCGAGCAAGACACTCCGCTGCAAAACTGTTTTGATCTAAAGGGTGTATTGAATTGGTCTGTAGTTCGTGCCAAGATCGCATTCGCCTCGGACTAAGGAACGGTAGCATCCCAGCTCTTCGTCGCATCCATAGCAAAACAAGCAAACTGATGAGCACGGCTGCCAACATGCCCCAAATCCATCGAAAGTAGCTTGTCGGAGATACATTTCTCGGCTGATTTCGGAGTGCTTCGTTGACAATATTCGATTCAGCCACTCGCTTGATCGCCAAGTTCGCAAACCTAAGCAACGATTCGGGCGTTGGTTGATTAGCTGGCACCTGACTTGGCGTCTTCGACGCTGCCTCCTCACTCTTGCTCTTATTCTCAAGGTCCCTTTGGAGGCTTGGCAATGCAACACCGTCGACCAAGTACACAAGCCGATTTCTATTCATGTTGCTCATAGCGTCTGCAATACGAATGGACAGCAACCCATTGTCGGCATGCCATAGCATTCCGTTTGTAAAGAGGCTCGCGTCCGCTGCGAGGATGGCTGTTCCTGATCGTGGTGTCGCGTCGCGGAAAACGGCAATCAATGGTTTCGATCGAACAAAGGTGCGCCCACGCGTGTTCCCATTAGGTTGACTATCCTCTGGCAACGACGCAATCACCAGCCATTTGGACAACTCGCTACGAGACGAGATAGGCCTCGACAGCCATCCAGAGCGGTTGGTCACAATCTCGTCTAATCCCTTGGTTATGGGATGCGATGCGTCGAGGTTTCGAACTCGCAGGCAATCGGAAAAGCCTTCGTAACAATCCTCTTGAACAGAGGATAACAGAGGTCCGGCATTCACGGTCCCGATTTCCAATATCCTCATGCCCAAGGCGAGGGGCGTACGATCCGTAGCGATCAGCAGGTTACCGCCGCGAAGCAAGAACCCGCGCAGATTGCTCCATGTCACGGACGAAACTTTTTGAAGGTCGCCCAAAAGAACGACAACGGATTCTTCCGGTTTTGTGAGCGCTTCATTCAAAACGGTCGACACTTTCAGCCCACGTTTTTCGAGGAGTGACTGAAAGAGCTCATAACGAAAATGCCACTCTGGATCGGTCGGCACCAATGAAGGTTCTTGAGCGAAGCTAGCGCGTCCAACCATCCCGCACATCGCGAATAAAAGGAATGCAGCAAAATTAAGGCACTTCTCGCTTGTCGCCTGCGTATTTAGTTCTCGTTCCCTGGCTCTGCCTGGGAACGCACTGCTCCCGAGGCTCTGCCTCGCTCCAAAGTAAGAGCCGAGAGCCACCAGGAATCCCGCAGGTTTATCCTGACCAGCCTGCGGGATTCGGTATACGCGATTACGGATGTTGGTGCCGATCGCCTGCGGCAGAGGCAAAGCCTTAAAACCAGTTACTGGCGGTGATGGAACGGGCTTGAATGAAAAAATGATTCCGATCAATTCTTGGATGTCTCGCATTCCTTCAAGGCCCGACGCACTTCGTCGATTTGATTGTCGGTCAGCCTTACTTCCGATGGTAGGTAGCGGGCTTGTTCGTAGATATCGACGACGACGTTCACTGGGGACTGAGCGGAGGGGATTGTCCGACATACTTGACTCGCGATATTACGATGCGTCCACCACGACTCCATGGGATGCACAATTCGAACGGCGAGTTGATGAAAAGCGAGAATCACGTCGGCTCGCGTTTGGATGCTGCTAGGCGTTTTCAACAGGTCGATTTGGTTCTTGAAAGGATCTCTATAGGCCTTGGCTTGAACACGACGTCGACGTGAGTAAAGAATAAAGCTAGTCAACGCTACGCCAACCAATGCTGTTGGTAGTAATAGCCAAGGGCTGGGGAGTGCTATTTCGAGCGACTGATTTGGAGTTGCGCCAATCTCTGGCTCTGGCCTCGGCAATTGGGGTGGCTTTGCAACAGGCGCTGCATTTATCTCCTTGGCGATCTTCGCAAACCAATTGCTCCAAGAATTAACGCTGTTAGTTTTGGAATTCGTTGTTGGCGGTGAAGATGGTTTCGAAGGATTCGCCGATGGGCTTGGCGGACTTGAGCGATTAGGTTGCTCTGCGGGTGGGCTTCCCTTCGGTTTGGGGAACTGAGCAGGAGCTTTGACCTCCCCCGACTTGGCTGGGTCGCTATTTTCGCCCTTGGGCTGCGGCCCTGAAGCGGTACTCGCATTGGATTCCTTGCGGCTAGCTTGGTTCGCTTCTTCGATGATGCGTTGGAGAGTTGGGCCAAATCCTTTCTCATCCAATTGTTTCTTAATGGCCTCGGGTGCGTTCTGGCTGGTTTGTGAGTTGGGGGATGTCTCTTTCGATTTTTCGCGTGCTTTCAACTCCGATTCATCGACTTGTTTTAAAAAATCTTCGATGGATTGAGCCATTTCACGCTGCTGTTGTAATCGATTGGTTTTTTGATTTGTGTTTTCATTTTTTGGCTGAGCTAGGGATTGAAATGGATCCTCCTCGGCTTGCTCGGGATCGGGTGTTGAATCCCCTGTTGGATTGTCGGATGAATTCCCATTCTTTTCGGTCTGAGTTTGCGAACGAGGTTCGTTTTTTGGCTTTGGACTTTGGGTTGGCTGCGGTGGTGTCTTACGCGACGAGGAAGGTGTTGATGCAGAGGATTGAGATTGATCTTCGTTGTTGCGAGTGTACTGCTCGATCAGTCGCTCGGCTTTCTCACGCACTTCAGGATCAGCCATGGCTTTCGACAATGTCTCCGCCGAAAGTCCATCCAGATTCGGAACCTTGAAATCCGAAGGCAATTGATCCCCGAATTGTTTGATCAATTCCTGTAATTGCTTGACGTCCGATTCACTGACGTTTGGCGATTGCGTTTGGGGGCTAGGCGATTGCTGCAACGCCTCTGCAAAAGGGGAATTTTGGGAAGCTCGACTGGATGGAATGGGAAGCCAACGTTGAAATCGAGTTTCTGGATGATCGGTTGCTGGCTTGGGCTGGGCATTCAGGCGAAGCGCAGGCATGCATAGACAAATGAAAAGTAGGAAACGAAATGCCATCCTATTTTTTCGATGCAGTTTTCTGAGTGGATCTAACATGACTTGCCCTATTTTTCATTGGGATTAACGCCCCATTCTATCCTCTTTGCATGATCCAAAGTAGAGGATCCGTGGGGATGGGTCTCTTGCTTATTTCGCTTGCGGGAATCATAATCTTGCCCATGAATCGATTTCGAAGGGCAAACTTTCCGTTTTATTACTTTACCGGGGCAGACTCGGGCCGTGGGAGTTTTTTCGTTCGCTAATCGAATCGAATAACAAGCTTTCCAACCTCAAGCCCCGCCGCCTTGAGGTTTTTTTTTGCACCGAACGAGCTCGCCTCGTTCCCCTTCCTTTGGAGAAGTCAGTCCCATGATCATCGTGATGGAAAAATCGTCGTTAGATCCACAAATCGAGTATATCGCTAACCAAATCACTGAGTTGGGGCTCAAAGCGCACGTCATCCGGGGTACAGAACGCACCGTCATCGCTGCTGTGGGAGACGAACGCAAAATCAAAGTAGAATCGTTTGAAAGCTATCCGGGCGTTGCAGAAGTGCTGCCGATCTTGGCGCCCTACAAGATGGCATCGCGCGAAGTCCGCACGGACCACACTCAAATCCAAGTGTTAAACTTCAAGGCGGGCAATGGGGCGGTGGGTGTGATGGGCGGTCCCTGTTCCGTGGAAAGCGAGGAGCAAATCGTGTCGTGCGCGCGGGCGGTCAAGGCGAGCGGCGCAACCGCATTGCGGGGGGGGGCCTACAAGCCTCGAACGAGCCCCTATGCGTTCCAAGGAATGAAAGAGGATGGCTTGAAATTACTGGCTTTGGCTCGCCAAGAAACCGGCTTGGCCGTCGTGACCGAAGTCATGAGCCCTGAGGATGTGGAACTGGTCGCGAAGTACGCCGACATCCTGCAGATCGGTGCGAGGAATATGCAAAACTATCGATTGCTGGAAGCCGCCGGGCGTTCTGGACGAGCTGTCCTACTCAAACGAGGGCCAAGCGCTACGATCGAAGAATGGCTCCTTGCGGCCGAATACATCCTCAATGAAGGGAACCCTGACGTGATGCTTTGCGAGCGCGGCATTCGTACCTTCGAAGCGCATACACGCTTCACATTGCCTCTTGCAACCGTCCCTTATTTGCATCGCAAGACGCACTTGCCGGTGATTGTGGACCCGAGTCATGGAACGGGGCATTCGTACTTGGTGACGGACATGGCGGCAGCGAGCGTTGCAGTTGGTGCAGATGGCTTGATCGTGGAGATGCATCCGAATCCCGAGAAGGCATTAAGCGACGGATACCAGTCGCTCGACTTTAGCCAATTCGATAGCATGATGAAACGCTGCAAGGTTATCGCCGATGCGATGGGCAAACAGTTCGGTTAAGGCGCGTCGCTAGTCGTCTTTTTTTTCTTGCTCCCCTCGCCCCGCTTCGGCAACGCTGTGAAGCATTTTTTCCTTCGATTCGCTACCACTGGCTTTATGCCAGTGGGGCGATAATTGGTGGCTACTAGCCGCAGAGACGGGCCATGGCTCTCCACCGGTTTCATACCGGTG
>JAIPFP010000127.1 GCA_021736575.1 Pirellula sp.
GACTTGGCTCCACAACGCTCTTGGAGACACCTGGACACCTTGCAATTCACGACAACGATTCACGCCTCGCTTCCTCGCTCGAAGTGCGAAGCTTGCGGAGTCTTGACGATAGCCGCTCCTTGGGCCGACAAACATTCTCGGTTTACGCTTTTGTTCGAATGCATGGTAATTGAAGTGGTTCAAGCATGCTCCAACGTATCTGCTGCAGCAGCCTTGCTTGGGTTGAACTGGAAGACGGTACATTCCATCATGGACCGAGCAGTCCAGCGAGGCCTGAAGTTGAGGGAGTTCGAACAAATAAATCACGTAGGCATTGATGAAAAAAATTTTTTGGCAAAGGACAAGACTACGTTTCGATTATGGTCGACATCGACAACAAGCGAGTATTGGAAGTTCAACCTGGGCGTACAAGGGAATCGGTCGATAATCTATGGAAAACACTGAGCGAAACACTTCGCAGTAGCATCAAGGCAGTTGCAATGAATATGTCCTCTCAATAAGTGGTAAACTTCAAAAAGGGTTATAATAATGGATGATATTTTAAAGTTAGTCGAAGAGTACATTAAGGAAAAGGATTCCAAAAAGACTTGGGTAGCAGGAGAAGATTGGGTACAATATGCGGGACCGTACTTTACTCACGAAGAATACGTCAGGGCTGTCAAGACCTTACTCAACGGATGGCTTGTTCTTGGCGCGGAAGCGAATAAGTTTGAGACTAAGTTCCCTCCGCTATTGGGGAAGGAATTGGGTTTGTTTGTTAATAGCGGTTCATCTGCCAACCTCTTGATGCTATTAGCGTTGACATCGAAGAGAGGTAGGAACTTACCCAAGGGTACAAAGGTCATTACTCCGGTTGCCGGATTCCCTACAACGATAAATCCCATCTTCCAGATTGGGTTTGAACCCGTCTTTGTAGATATCGAACTAGATACTCTGAACTTAGATTTGGATGCCGTCGAAAAGGCGTGTCAAGAACATCCAGACGCGAAGGTTATTACGTTTGCCCACGTACTTGGCAACCCTCCGAATATGGATAGGTTGATGGAAATCGTCAAGAAGTACGACCTCATTCTTCTTGAAGATTGTTGTGACGCATTAGGGTCAACCTATGATGGAAAGAAACTTGGTTCATTCGGCGAAATGGCAAGTTGTTCTTTCTATCCTGCACATCATATCACCACAGGTGAGGGTGGATTTGTCGCGGTAAAGGATGAACAGACTGAACGCATTGTCCGTTCATTCCGTGAATGGGGCCGTGGATGCTATTGCATCGGTAAACAGAATCTCTTGGAAAAGGGTTCGTGTGGAACACGATTCAATTGTTGGATTCCTTCCCTCCCCGACCACGTATTTGACCACAAGTATGTCTATGAAGAAATCGGGTACAATATGAAGCCGATAGAACTACAAGCGTCCCTCGGATTGGTCCAGATGGAGAAACTCGAAGAGATTGGATTGAAGCGTAGAGAGAACTACCGTAGTCTCTTTAAGGCATTCTCCAAGTACCCAGAGTTCTTCCATCTACATACGGCACAACCGAAGTCTGACCCAGATTGGTTTGCGTTTCCTGTAACTATCAAGGACGGGGCTCCGTTCAAACGTTCTGATATCTGTCAGTTCTTTGAATCCAAGATGATTCAAACCCGTCCGTATTTCGCTGGAAACATTATGCTACAACCTGCATACGAAGGATTGCATGATAAGGATGAAGTCATCAGCAAGTTTCCTATTGCTCATAAGGTAACCACCGATACGTTCTTCTTGGGCACGAGTCCCGTGATTAATAAGGAAAAGACTGACTATATTGAATACATTCTTGATTGCTTTGTCGCAGCCATTCGTATATAAAAAAGGATATCATAGTTTGGACAGATTTTATACCTATTTCTACAACAAGCACAATATGATTACGGGATTAACTCCCGTTAAGGGGAAATAAATAGCATGTCAAACATTAATGTATTTGGTGGTACTGGATTCATCGGTAGTAGGTTTTGTGAATTAAACCCAGGCGTGATTGTCAATAGCCGAGACGATTATAACGTACAATCTAAAGAAGTAGTATACTTCATTAGTACAATTGACAACTACAACATCCATAAGGATTTATTTGTAGACATTGATACCAATTTAATTACGCTAATGAAAGTTTTATCAACGATTGACCGCAACGATAAGTCAACCGTGTTCAACTTTGTCAGTTCTTGGTTTGTATATGGAAAAAATCAAAACACTCCATTTAAAGAAGATGATTTGAGTTGCAATCCTACGGGATTCTATTCTATCACCAAGAGATGTGCGGAACAGATGCTTATCAGTTTTTGTGAAACGTTTGATATTAAGTATAGAATTTTTCGTCTAGCAAATGTTCTCGGCGAAGGCGACCAAAAGATTTCCAGGAAGAAAAACGCATTGCAATATCTAATAAAAGAAATAGTACATAATAGAGATGTTGAACTGTATTATGGCGGTAACTTACTACGGGATTATATTTACGTTGATGATGTCTGTCAAGCAATGAAAAGCTGCATAGACTACGGAGTGGTAAATCAAATTATAAATATCGGGAGTGGTAAACCCTATCTCTTTTCGAAAATTATCAGAAAGGCTATTGAGGTATCGGGGTCCACATCTGCAATTATAGATATAAATCCTACCCACTTCCATAACGTAGTACAGGTTAAAGATTCGTATCTGGATACCACCAAGCTGAAGAACATCGGGTATGAATGCCAATATGATATTGACACTACAATAGAGAAACTAGTGAAGTATTATGAACACAACAAATAAGAAAAAGGTGTTTCAGATATTCTCCCGTGCAATACCGTTGGAAATAGGTTATTGTTTGTTAGCTTTTGCTTGAGGTTTGGGGACCTCCCGAATTCTGTTGGTGAATTGAGACAAATAAATAATTTAATTGCAAAATGAGGCATTGTGCATGAAAAAGAATATAGTATACGTAACTGGTTGTTTGGGATTTATAGGTTCATATGTTACCCGCGAATGCTTAAAGCGTGGATGGTTTGTACGAGGTATTGATAAGTGTACGTATGCCTCAAACAAAAAATTACTGGATGAATTGAATCAGTATGAAAACTTTATATTCGAAAAGAAAGATATCAATGATATTGAATTTTTATATGAGTGTGATTACGTAATTAACGTGGCAGCTGAAACTCACGTTGGAAACTCTATTGTACGGAGTGATGACTTCGTTCATTCCAATATCAATGGAGTACATCACATATTGGAGCTTATAAGAAAATATCGGGCAGAAGGTAAAGATGTTCCTACTATGTTGCATTTCTCCACAGACGAAGTGTATGGAGACATACATGAAGGGGCGCATACTGAGACAGATATACTGAAGCCGTCGAATCCTTATTCTGCTACCAAGGCAGCGGCGGATATGTTAATACTGGCGTGGGAGAGAACTTATAAAATACCATATGTTATAGTACGTCCTACCAATAACTATGGAGCGGGACAGTATGTGGAGAAGTTGATTCCAAAGGCCTGCAAGTATCTTAGGGTGGGTAGAAAGATTCCATTACATAATAACGGAACTCCTGTTCGCAATTGGTTACATGCACAAGACACAGCCAATGCCGTAATGACTATTATTGAAAGCGGAATAACCAATGAGATATACAATATTTGTGGTGGATTCGAACAAGATAACCTGACAACCGTGCGAAAAATAGTTAAACTATATCACGGAGACGACGAGTATGAAAAGTATTTGGACTTATCCATATCTCGGCCAGGTCAAGATATGAGGTACGCTTTAGATGATACAAAGCTACAGTCTCTTGGTTGGAAAGCGAAAGCAGTATTCGACATCGAACTAGAAGGTATTGTTGAATATTACAGAAAGAATTTTATCTGGTAGGAGCGAAACTCATGACCCAATCCATACAAACATCCGTTGACCGAACCGTAAGCGACATTACTCCCGATCAACGTCACGCTATTGAAGAGCTAGTCGGAGGAGATCTAGCTCCTGACCAACGGATCTTTGTACTCGCTTATCGCCCGGGAATAGAACCGGTCACCGCTGCCCGACCATGTGACCTTCGCCGGGCACTTCGTGGATGATGTGTGCGCCTCAGTCACCATCCGCAAAGTGGATCCCCATCATCAGAACGAAGCGCTACCGTGAGATCACGCTCTCAAGTTACGCAGCCTCCTGTTAGCCACCTGGACACGGCCATGAAACTCACCCTCACTCTACTAACCTCGCTGCTGCTCTCGCCGGTCGCTGCACTGAACCCGCTGATCATGAAAACCACAAGCATATTAAGAAACTGGATCGCAGTCCTAACCATGAGCGGAAGCGCCCTGCTCGCTGCGGAGCCGTCCGCCGGGAATGCCACCAACCAGCCCACACCCCAAGGTGCAAAAAACGTCGTTGTCTTCGCCGAGCCGGGTTCGTTTGCAGGCTGGCCTGCCACCAAAGACAAGCCCCAAGGTCATATCGCTGCAACCCTTTTTAAATGAAACTACAAGCCATCATGAACCGAAAACACTTTCTCCAAACTCTCAGCGGCACCGCGCTGACTTTTCCCTGGTTTTCTAAACTCGCACTGCATGGCGCGGAGGCGGTGAAGGCGCCGCGGCGGCTGGTTTGCATCGGGCTGGATTTCGGGTTACGGCCTGAGTCGTTTTTCCCAGTGGGTCATGGGCCGGAGCTGGAACTCACGCCATTGCTGAAACCGTTAGAACGCTGGCAGAAAAAGATGACGGTATTCTCGCAGCTGGATCATCCCGGCGTGCAGGGCGGGCATTATGGCGTGCATGCCTTTCTCAGCGGTGTGCGGCGAGAGCAGGCGGCTGGTTTTGCCGATGGCTGTGTGTCACTGGATCAACTCGTCGAGGAAGAGCTAGGTGGATTGACGCGGTTTCCGTCGCTCTGCCTCGGTGTGGGCGGTGGCGATGCGATCTCGTGGACGCGTTCGGGCATTGCAGTTCCGAAGCTCGAGGACCCATCGCAAGCGTTTCAATTGCTTTTTAAGCCTGAACCGTACTCGGCGAAGGAGGCACGACGCACAGAGCTGGCCGAGAATGAATCGGTCCTCTCGCTCATCGCGCAAGATGCAAAACGCATCGCGCCGTTGCTGGACCGCTGGGATCGCGAAAAGATGGACGAGTTCATGGGCGCCATGCGCGATTTCGAGCGAGCGAACGCCACGAACATCGCCTGGCTCGACAAGCCGCTGCCAGTCGCTGGTGGCGAGAAGCCTAAGTGGGACAACGCGGGCTGTATGGATCGCGTGCGAGCTAACCTGGATGTTGCGGCGCTGGCACTTCAAGCCGACGCGACGCGCATTGTCACGCTGAACATCGGCGGCTCTTTGCCGGTGACAAATATCCCCGGTATCGATCGCGGTTACCATGACCTTTCGCACAGCGGCCAAGATCCGGATAAGCTGCGACAGCTTCATGTTATCGAGTCGGCGCTCGTAGCCGAGCTGGATCACTTCCTCGAACGACTCGCGACGCTGAAGGACATCGGAGGCAGCTCATTGCTGGACAACACTACCGTTGTTTTTGGAAGCGGGATGGGGAACGCCAGCTCGCACGCGAATACGAACTTGCCTGTTGTCCTCGCAGGAGGAGGTTTCAAACATGGGCGGCATCTGTTCTTTCCGAAGCAAGGCCGCCAGCAGACGCCGTTGTGCAATCTCTTCGTTACGTTGCTTCAACAGATGGGAATCCAGCGCGATCGATTCGGGTCGAGTACCGGTAACCTCAATGAATTTTTGGTGTGATATGCTACGAAGTTTTCAGAATTATGCCGAAGGACTTTGTTCTACGGTAGTTATCGCCTTATCGCTCCTCAATTCAACGCCCCTGCCTGCAGCGGACGAGGCGCAGTTCAAACCCGATGCGTTCCTTTCGCGTTATTGCCTCGGTTGCCATGGCACCAACGAACAAAAAGGGGATCGTCGGTTCGATAATCTACCTACCACGGTCGGCGTCGATGTCGCGATTGGGGAACGTTGGCAGGAGGTGTTGCATCAACTACAGCTCGGTGAAATGCCGCCGTCCGATGAGAAGCAACCAACCGACGACGAACGTCGCTCCGTGATCGCGTGGATTGAGGCGCAGGTCACCCAAGCGCAGACAATCGCTCAACACCGCGGCGGACAAGTTGTCCATCGTCGGCTGAATCGCGCTGAGTATGTGAACACCATAAAAGACCTCTTCGAGTTCGAGGGTGACTTTGATCCGACGACTAGTTTTCCCGGCGATGAGGAACTGGAGGGCTTTCGAAATATCGGTTCGGCGCTTCGTACTTCACGGCATCATCTTGAGCAGTATTTAAAGGCCGCCGATGTTGTGCTCCAACAAGCGTATGACCTTGCCGATGTTGATGGGACGCCCAAGGTGCAGGAATGGAAGGACAGCGCGGACGACAGACGTGGACTCAACGACGCCTTCGGGCTTGGCGTCATCAGTGAAGAGAAAGCGAACGGACCTGCGTACATTCACCTTAGCCATGGTCTGCGGAATCAGCAACTCATCTTCGACAGCAAGCTTTTCCTCAGCAACCTAGGAGACACGGGCGTGCCGCACTCCGGTTGGTATGACGTCGAAGTCGAAGCTACTGCTGCAAATCGCCATCATCCCTATGGCAAGGATCTCATGCTTGGTGGTATGTCAGCGTATTACAAAGACCTGAAGGCCTACTACGACGAATCGCAGCCGATGCAGCTTGGTATTGGCAGACAAGGCGAAGGGGTGAAAGGTAACGGCTGGCGGCTGATTCCTCCCAACATCGTTCACGCCACCGAACTACCCGATGATCGCTACGTTACCGTTCGCGCCCCCGTTTGGCTTGATCGCGGAACCGTCCCCTACCTGGCGTGGATCGACGGACCGCCGAAAGGGACACGCAGCCAATTCATTTCGACCAAGCTCTATAAGTATGACTCCAGCGTGCCGAAGATCGAAAAGCATATTTGGGCAAATCTCGCCCTGCGTGCCGAACGCGACAAAATCTACCAACATCTCTACCAAGGCCCCGAAATCCGTGTCCGCTACTGGCAAGTCACTGGTCCGATGCGCGATGACAAGCCGCATCGTTCTTTGTCGCTGCTGTTTGAGAGCATTAAGCCCGATGAAAAGCAAATAGACGATGCCCGACTGCAAGCCGAACTTCAGCGACTCGCCAGTCGTCTCTTTCGTCGCGAGGTGGGCAGCGCAGACATCGCCCCCTATGTGAGCGCCGTGAAAAATCGTCTCGATGGCAAAACACGTTATGCCGACGCTGCACGACCCGTCTTCAAAGCCATGCTCTGCTCGTCAGAGTTCTTGTTTTTGACCGAGCCACAAACAGACGCGAAGGCCATCACGCCGATGCAGTTGGCCACTCGACTCTCTTACTTCCTCACCGCCGGTCCACCGGATGACGAACTCCGAGCGCTGGCGGCCCAAGGTTTGCTAGATGCGGCAGCCATTCGCAAAGAAACCGACCGCATGCTTGACTCATCGCGCAGCGATCGCTTCTTGCGGCTGTTCACTGAGCAGTGGCTCGGCTTGAATAAGCTCGGCACGATGCCACCAGCCAAGGAAACTTTTTCGTCTTATCACATCGATCGCCTCGAGCCAGCGATGAAGGAAGAAACATGGCGTTTCATCGCTGAGCTCATTCGCACCAATCAGCCTGTTACGGCACTCGTCGATACGGACTTCACTTACGTCAATGCAGGCCTCGCGAGGCTCTACGAACTACCCGAGGTTCGCGGCGATCGCTTACAACGCGTCAGCTTGCCTGATGATTCACCACGCCGCGGATTGCTGGGCCATGCAAGCGTTCTCACGATCACAGCCAACGGAGTCGAGACTTCACCGCTAACGCGTGGTGTCTGGTTGCTTGAAAAGCTTTTTGGAACACCGCCCAGACCACCGCCACCGGACGTGCCGCCCATCGAGCCCGACATTCGCGGAGCCACAACAATCAGGCAGCAGTTAGAGAAACATCGTAGCGTTCAATCCTGCGCCGACTGCCACGCCAAGATCGATCCGCTCGGCTACGCCCTCGAAGCTTACGACCCGATTGGTCAATACCGCAGCGCGTACTCGAATGGAGCTACCATCGATACGACTGGCGAATATCGCGGACAACCCTTCAGCAGTCCTAACGACATTGGAGCCTATCTCGTTGATCACCCTGCTCTCCTCGCGCACAACCTCGCCCACCGTCTCCTTACCTACGCCCTCGGCCGCCCGCTCGGGTTCGCCGACCAACCTGCTCTTCGCCGACTGCAATCCGATTGGAAGGCGAAGAACTACACCCTCCGCGAACTCATCCACCTCATCGCCATTTGCGAGCTGCTGCGCCAGCCGTAGAACTGGATTCTCGTAACCATGAAACCCATCAACATCATCCTCACTGCAAGTTACCTATAGGCGGAGCACAAGCGGAAATTTTTCCCACGAGGACTTGGAGCGACTTATGTGCAGACATCTTTGGTTCGCATTCTTCGTGTTGTTCGAACATCATCTCGATGCATGCGATGAAAGAATTGTTGCACAGGGCCTGCTGCTTGCTGGCGATCGCGATGTGCCTGCCAACGTCGACGGCGTTTGCGGCAGCGCCTGAGTACGCGGCACGACGGCGGATGATTGGCACGAGGTCATCCATCAGATCAACAGCGGTGCGATGCCGCCGAAAGACGAACCGCGACCCGATCCGAAGGCTGCGTTTGTGGTCGTGGAGTGGGTGGGAGCGAAGCTCAAGGAGGCCGAGAAGCTGGCTCGCATGAGCGGCGGGCGAATTCTGATGCGGCGGCTCAATCGGCAGGAGTATGCCAACACCGTCGGCGATCTTTTCCAAGGCACATATTCGCTCATCCCTACCTAGCTTCCTTGCCGTGCATGTATCCGGGCCTTCACCATGCGCATCAAAAGTTCCGCTTGCTCGTACTGGTCCAGTTCGTTCTTCAGGTCGTCATCCATTTGGCCGGTCCGGTTCAGCGACAGAAGCTGCGAGGCTCGTTGGGCGACGACGGCAGACGGCCGAAAATTCAGAATCTGCTCATCGGTCGGGCCTGAACCAAACAATTGAGCGATTTCTTCAAAGACTTTCGATGCGGCTTCGGTTGTCGACATGCTGGATCTCCAATTGAGAGTCTTCGGACGTTCTTTACGTGGCAGAACTGCAAGTGAGAGCGAGGCAAGCTGGGGTCGAAAAATCAAAAATACCCAAAACGCTGGGTATTTCGGCGATCGAGTGGCCGTAAAAGAAAACCTCCCCATCCGCGAACTGGCGTGGTGCCTAAAGTTCGCAGGATGAGACGAGTACGCCCGGAAGGATTTGAACCTTCAACCCTCGGTTCCGAAGACCGATGCGCTATCCAATTGCGCCACGGACGCGTGTAATCCCCTTTCTATAGAAACCTCGCTCGCTCGTCAATTCCTGTTGTGAAATCCCTATCCAAACACTTCGTCCTTCGATTCATCCACCCATTCGTCCTACGATTCACCCAACCAATTGGGATTCGATGAACTCCAGAAGCAATTTCGCTGCCTCTTGTTGACGGACCTTGCGCCCAACAACGTCCTCCATGTCAATCGGACTCGCCGATCGCAATTTATGTCGGACGATCACCGGTTTTCCGTTAGTCGCCTCCCGTTTCAACACGGCACAATAGACTCGACCGTCCATTTCGCCAGGTGCGTTGGGTCCCAAATGACCTGTAATCCCTGCCGAAATCGTGGCTTCCGGCGTTTTCCGCAATATTGCCATCGCTAAACGTCCTGTTACTTCGGCGCTGACCGGACCGATGGTAGAATCCTCTAAAAGTTCTGTCTCAATGTCCAGCCAGGAGTGCTTGGACGCCGTCCGGTAGACCACCATCGAACCGCAAAAATGCTCGGAAATCCCAGGGATTTGGCCCAATTCGGCGGACACCAATCCCGCCGTACAACTTTCCGCCAAAACCAGCCGATTTCCCGTCGTTCGCAATTCATTGCGCACTCGCAACGACACCGAATACAATAAAGACTCCATCCGACCAGCCATCTTGACTCGCTTCCCTTAAGCATGATCACACCACGCAACGAATCCACCCCGAAATCCCAGCCGCGGGCTCGCCCCATTTCCGGCACGAATATACCTTCTTTTTGCTTTGAGACGATACACGAGCTGTCGCATTACGCCGCTCACCTCATCGCTGGACTCGTCCGGGAACGTGCGGCACTTGGCCAGCGTACCGTCATCGGTTTGCCAGCCGGATCAACCCCGCTTACTACTTTCCGCGAATTGATTCGCCTTCATCGCGAGGAATCCCTCGATCTGTCGAGCGTCGTCCTTTTTTCTTTGGATGAATACTATGGTTTGCCTGCCAACAGCCCTCAGTCGCACCGCGTTTGGCTGCAGGATCAGTTGCTCAATCATGTCAATATTCCAGCCGATCAAGTCTTCTTCCTCGATGGACAATTGCATCCCAGCGACGTCGACTTGCACTGCCGTCGATACGACGAAGCGATCCAGCACGCGGGTGGACTGGATCTTGTTCTGCTCGGCATCGGCATGAACGGGCACATCGGATTCAACGAACCGTTTTCCGTTCGTCGCAGTCGCACTCGGCTTTGCACACTTGATCCAATCACTCGGCGGGGCGTTGCGAGCGATTTCTTTGGTGAAGAGAACGTTCCCACACAAGCCTTGACGGTCGGACTTAGCGGAATACTGTCGGCGCGAAGAATTCTCTTGCTGGTGATCGGAGAGCATAAGGCCAAGATCGTCATCGAAACGCTCGAACGGCCTGTTAATGACCGTGTACCCGCATCGTACTTACAGGAGCACCGCGATGTTCGAGTATTGCTCGATGTCCCAGCTTCCTCGTTGCTCAAAGGAGCGTCTACACCATGGCTCCTTGGGACGGTAACGTGGGACGACGAACTGATCAAGCGAGCGACACTTTGGCTATGTTCGCAAACCGGAAAAGCGCTTCTGAAACTCGATGCAGATGACTTTCGCGCGCATGATTTGCATCAACTCCTGCGTCACCATGGACCTGCGGAATTGATTTCGCAACGGGTGTTCCGCTGGATGCTGGATACCATTGAGTATCATCCGGCCGGCCAAGTACCAAAAAAAATACTGTGTTTTAGTCCGCACCCGGATGATGATGTGATCAGTATGGGTGGCACTCTGATACGTTTGAACGAGGACAAACACGATGTTCATGTGGCTTACATGACGAGCGGCAATATCGCCGTGTTCGATCATGACGCATGCCGCGTGGCTGAACTTGTTGCCGACTACAATCAGTTGTTTGAAATCGAGCGAGAGCGTTCGAATCAACTGGCTGACCAAGTGCGCACCGCCATCCAGCAAAAACGACCTGGTGAACCTGACGTCGATACCATTCTTCGTATCAAAGGACTTATTCGTCGAAGCGAAGCCCGAGCCGCAGCGATCGCAATCGGATGCAAGGAATGCAATCTACACTACCTAGACCTTCCTTTCTATCGCACGGGGACGATCGCCAAGAAACCTGTCGGCCCAGAGGACATCGAAATCATTGAAAAGTTGCTTCAGACCCTTCAGCCAGACCAAATCTATGTTGCTGGCGACTTGGCAGACCCACATGGAACGCATCGCGTTTGTGCCGAAGCGATCTTTGCGGCTCTACTGAGGATGTCCGAGAGTGGCCAGCAGATACCAGATGTCTTGATGTACCGCGGTGCTTGGCAAGAGTATCCGATGCACGAAATCGAAATCGCTGTACCGCTCAGTCCAGGAGATCTCGCGTTAAAACGCCAGTCGATTTTTATGCATGAGAGCCAAAAGGACAAAGCCCTCTTTCCAGGGAGCGATCCTCGCGAATTTTGGCAGCGCGCGGAAGATCGCAATCGAGGCACGGCCGATTCCTATAATCGAATCGGGCTGCCTGAGTTCTTTGCGCTGGAAGCATTCGCGAGATGGAAAGGGAATCCGATATAACGCACGGTATACCGCACAGCATAACGCACAGTGCGACTTGCTAGCGACGCACCAAGGCATCGGCCATCGGAACGGTGCCTGCCCCTGCACTCCCTGCCCCGGCACCTTGCGTTGGCACTGGAACGTTGAGCTGGACATTGGCCGTGTTGATATTCCCTTGGACGCTTTCTTCGGCTGTCGTTTGTTTTGTCTCGTCCGCTTGACGTGTCTGCTTGTCCGCAAGAAATTTTTTGGGATTCTGTACTAAGGCGATCCGGGAACGCTCTTCGAGTATTTTTTTGTTGGCGCGCTCTGGATCGATTTGGGTCCAACTCTCACGGAAACTTCGACTTGTAATTTTCCGCACCAAGCGTTGGTCTTTATCAAACCAATCCACTTGAACTAGCTGCGTTTCTACGTTTTTCACAGGTCGGCGACTAAGGTTATCCCTATCCTCGATGAGGCACCATGCTCTCACTTGAAAGCGACCGGTTTCAGGCGACTGCTCATAGAATATCACCTGATCGTACACATGACGACCTTGATGATCATAGAAATGATTCAACTCAATCAGATCAACATATTCTTCGGCAGTGTTGGTGCCCTTAGAAGATGACAGTGCAAAAACGCACAAACATAAAGTGAATGTGTTTGTAAACATGACCGCGAACCCTCAACTTGAAAACTCCTAAGGTAGATCGATGGCTTGTGAGACTATCGAGGAGATCACATGAGACGCGATGAACCGCGCGGTGGTCCAAGAGTTCAACGAATGCCCGTGCAAACGAAGAGGCTATTAGACCGAGAGGGTGGAGAGTTTCCGCGTTACATCATCGAACGATTCTGCAATGCAATCACCTCATATCAAGATAGAACTCTGATCCACAACGATCGGAAACGAAACTATTTGTGGAGAATCCGAACCACAGATTGAATCCCCGCTTCGTAGCCTGATTCGAACCCATCCGAACTCATCAATATCAAGTGATCGGATCCTAAGTCTATAGTAGTTAAGTCAAAACCGTAAGCCAAGGGAATCTTTTTTCAGAATCGTTAGATTGTCCTAAGCAACGTGCCTGCCATACGTCTTTGGGAGCGAGAGCAGTGGCACCTACTTACTGTTCGAACCGTGTTCTTCGGCGAGCGGTAGCATGAGATAGTCCCGTAGCACAGGCTGCCAGCCTGTAATTGTCTAAAGCACAGGCTAGCAGCCTGTGCTACGTGAGCTCCCAGCCGAGGCGGACAAAATTTGACCACCGCCGGTGTCGTCTTTTTTAAGTAGAAGCCTATACTTAGAATCGGTCGCACAATAAACGACTGACAATAAACGTCTGATTTGTGAAGGGGGAGTGGTTCTAGACTGTCATCTTCCGCTTGGCAGGCTAGAAGCCTATCCCACGAATGGATCGAGCGATCCTAAAAAGCGGACCGGTCCGAATTTAGAACATGAAACCACGAAACAACCTCCAATCGAACATAGGTCAAGCCATGAAACCAGCGAATTTCCTTGCATGGGCTGCTGCCATTACTGTTTCCACGTTCGCGGTATCCATCACCATCGCAGATGAGTCGGCCGATCGAAAGGCGATGATCGAAAAGGCTGTCGGCTTCCTGAAAACCGTTGGCCAATCGGAAAATGGTTCATTCAGCAGTAAGACGGGACCTGGCGTGACTGGGCTTGTGACAGCCGGACTACTGTCTGTCGGATTACCTGACACCGACCCCTTGGTTGCCAAGTCGCTCAAGTACCTTGAAAGCACACGTCACGAAGACGGTGGACTTTATGCACCTGAATCCCGCCACGCAAATTACGAAACTTGCCTTGCCATCATGGCCTTTTCCAAAGTGAACTCAGACGGTCGCTACACCGAGCTAATCAAGGGAGCCGAGAAATTTGTTAAGTTGCAACAGTGGGACGAAGGGGAAGGGCTCAAGTCCGATGATAACGCATACGGTGGTGCGGGCTACGGCAGTAAATCGCGACCGGACCTGTCCAACACAGGGTTCTTGATCGAGGCACTCCGAAACGCTGGTTGCCCCGAGGACGATCCGGCTATCCAACGAGCGCTGGTCTTTGTATCCCGTTGCCAAAATCTAGAATCGCCAGCGAACCGAACCGAGTTCGCGCCAAAAGTCAACGATGGCGGCTTCTATTACACGCCAGCGGCCGGAGGTGAATCCTTTGCAGGCAAGGAAGAAAACGGCGGACTGCGTTCCTATGCATCCATGACTTATGCTGGCCTCAAAAGCATGATCTTCGCGGGTGTTGACAAGAACGATTATCGCGTCAAAGCCGCAAAGAATTTCCTGTATAGCAATTACTCGGTTTCAACCAATCCTGGTATGGGAAGTTCCGGTTTGTATTATTATCAACAAACGATGGCAAAGGCCCTGGATGCCCTGGGTGAACCGGAATTCAACTCGAAAGAAGGACCTCGCAACTGGAAATCCGATTTGCTAAAGTACTTGTCGAGTCAACAGCAAGAGAATGGATCGTGGACAAATCCAGACGCGCGTTGGATGGAAGGTGACCCGAACTTGGTGACCGGATATGTGCTGCTCACTTTGTCGTATCTGAAGTGATGGATCAACCCGCCGCCGGTTCGCCCCCAGTTGGCACTCACTGAAGGTAATGATCCCCTGGGATAAACCCAAGGGGTTAAATCAGTTCATCAAGCTGCTCGACCAGGCTTGCAAACTGACCCAAGGCTGTTTCAACGGGCTCGGGTTGGGTCATGTCTACACCCGCTCCCCGTAACAGTTCGAGCGGATCTTTCGAGCATCCTCCCTTGAGAAATCCGAGATAGTCGTTGAGTTCTGATTGCCCGCCCTCTAAGACCCGTCGCGACAATGCGATCGCCGCCGACAAACCGGTGGCATACTTATATACATAAAAAGCGCGATAGAAGTGCGGGATGCGGAAACACTCAAGCGACAGTTCTTCATCCACTTTGAAATCGGGGCCGAAATAAGCATCGAGAAGATTTCGATAGACTGATTTAATACTCTCTACGGTCAATGGCTCACCACTTTCCGCCATTTCATGGGTGATTTTTTCGAATTCGGCGAACATGGTTTGCCGGACCACCGTTGCGCGTATGCTGTCGATTTCGTGATTGATAATCGCGGCCTTTTGCTCCTTGGTGGTCGCGTTGCGAATCATTTGGTGGGCAAGTAACTGCTCATTGAAAGTACTGGCCACTTCGGCGACGAAGATGGTGTAATTGTAATATTGAAAAGGTTGATTGGCGGCTGAGTAATAGCTGTGCATCGAATGGCCCGCTTCATGTGTTAGCGTAAAAACATCGTTGAGCACGCTTGTCTTGTAGTTCATCAAGATGAATGGATCGGCATCGAAAGTTCCGCAGCTAAAGGCACCGCTCTGTTTGCCTTGGTTGGGATATCGGTCACACCAACGTCCTCGAAGCCCTTTTTCAAGTACGTTGGTGTATTCGCTTCCGAGCGGCGCGAGTGATGTCAGAACGGTCTCGACCGCTTCGTCCCAAGTGTGATGGGCTTGATGGTCTGCGAGAATCGGCACATACGTGTCGTAATGTCGAATGTCCTTGAGACCCATCTTTCGACGACGCATGTCGAAATAACGATGCACGGCGGGCAAGTGCTTTCGAACGGCGGCAATCAAATTGTCGTAGACGCACTCCGGGATGTTGTCGGAAAAGAGCGAGCTTGCACGCGCGCTGGGGTAGTTGCGTGCCTTTGCATAATAGACATCGCCATGGATGCTGCCCGCCAACGTTGCAGCTAACGTGTTCTCGTGCGACTGAAACTGGTGGTAGTACTGATGAAATGCTTTTTTGCGAACATCGCGGTTTGGCGAAAGCAAAAACGAGCTAAACGATGCGTTCGTCAATTCGACTGCGATTCCTTTTTCGTTAACAACCTCGCCAAACTTGAGATCAGCGTCATTCAATTGGCGAAATGCTTTGTTGGCCGTTTGAGCCATTTCCCCTTGCATGGCTAGCAAGTTTTCTTCTGGCTGGCTCAACGTATGTTTACGGAAGCGATTGATTCGTTCGAGGACAAGTCGATAGGGGCTCAGACATTCCTCGGCCATCATGGCTTCTAGCTTTTCGGCTGGAATGGCGAGGATCTCAGGTCGCACGAAACTTGCCGCTTGACCAGCCTTGGTGGCGATGTTTTGATACCGAGCTACAAAGCCTTGGTAGTGACTGTTGCTTTGGTCTTCGGTTGTCTTCAAAAAGGCATAGGTACCAATCCGTTCTCCGAGCCGATCGAGTTTGACGTCGAACTCGAGGCATTCGGCCAAAGTTGCTGCGGAATCTCCGAGTCGGCCGACAAACTGTGCGAAACCGCCCAGCTCTTGCTCGAACTGAGCCAGTGTTTCGGTCCATTCGGCATCCGTGTTGAAAAGGCTGCTCAAGTCCCAAGTGTCACCAACTTGTACGTCCGATCGCTTTGGGTTGGCATTAGCTGGGGTGTTTTCAACGATCATTTTACGTGCGTACTTTCTGTTCAATTCACATGAGCTTGTCGGAAATGGCAACGGATCTTTTCCGTATTCGTAATGGTAGCGTACCGCGAGAAGCGGCCAACATCAGTCTTTGGGATGAATCGAAAAAGTCAGGTTGCTCCACCTATTTCGGTTCAAAATTGGATAGGATATTCAGATCCTCGGTCGACTCTTCTCCATCAGTAAGGAATTCGGATCTATGGCTCTCCAATGGATCTCAGGCAAAATTGCTCGAAAACAGATTTGGTCGGATGGCTTGTTTACGGTTTCCATCCACTGTCCAGGAGTTGCCCCTTTTGAGTCTGGCCAGTTCTTGCAAATCGGAATGCAACTGCCCGAAAAACACTTGCATCGCCCTTATTCTGTCGCCTCGCCGCATGGCGAGACACTTGAATTCTTTATCGTTCGCGTGGATGAAGGTGAGTTGACACCGCGCTTGTGGGCTTTGAATGAAGGGGACGCAATCGATGTTTCCGCTAAGGCGACCGGTGGTTTTACGCTTTCGCATACGCCTATCGCCGATTGCATCTGGCTGCTCGCAACAGGGACCGGACTTGCACCTTATATCGCAATGATGCGAGAGGATGACCTCTGGGAGCGATACAAGAATGTTGTTTTGGTGCATGGTGTCCGATTTGCGACGGACCTAGCTTATCAAAACGAGTTGTTGGAAGTGCGTGCTCGGTTTGGCGAACGCTTCCATTCGATACCGGTTGTATCGAGAGCCGAAGTGCCGGGCGCCATCTCGGGAAGAATCACGACTGCAATCGAGAATGGTTCGCTTGAATCGTATGCAAACCAAGCCTTATCGGCATCGAACAGCGTGGTCATGATGTGCGGCAATCCACAGATGCTCGACGACGTGGAGGCACTACTCGACGCGCGCGGCATGGTTCGCCACAAGAAATCAGCCCCTGGCCATATCGTCGTTGAACGCTATTGGTAGTGAAAGCGATGGGTCCATGCTAGACTGACCGTCTTTCAAGTTATCCCAAGCGGGCAATTTTCGATGGCGATTAAATCCACCGTATACAAAGCTGAGTTGGTGGTCAGCGACATGGATCGAAACTACTATGCAACGCACAATCTCGTTTTGGCACAGCATCCTTCAGAACCAGATCGACGGCTGCTGGCTCGATTGATTGTGTTCGCCCTGTTTGCACATGAGCAATTGGAGTTCGGACGCGGGCTTAGCAACGACGAAGATCCAGATTTGTGGCGACGCGATTTGACTGGCACCATCGAGCAATGGATCGAACTTGGCCAGCCCGATGAATCCAGGATTCGAAAGGCGTGTGGTCGCGCGCAACAAGTTGTGGTGGTCAGCTATAGCGGTAATTCAGCCGAAGTCTGGTGGAATAAGATCGC
>JAIPFP010000128.1 GCA_021736575.1 Pirellula sp.
GGCAGGATCGAGCTTCATCGAACCATAGAGAAAGCCGTTGGTTTGGCTATTGTCGTTAAATCGTCTTCGACGCCTGTGAAGCGGGCAACGAAGCGTCTGACAGCGCCTACAAAGCAACGCGTTTTGATCGATACATGAGGGGCACAATAGGCATCGCCACGACCTAACTAGTTAGCTTGCTCTACCCAAGCCTTCGGTGATCTTACGACTTAGGTTTTCTACCGATAGCCCGCTCAATCTCCGAGAGTTTCGGCTCGGTTCCACTGCGAGTTCTTGACATGAACTTCAGGACTCGCGCATGTAATTGTTCCTGATCGATGCTACTAAGTCGGTTGCCCATCATCGCCAGGGTCTCCGCTTGAGAAATCGTGGCTGCAAGCGTAGCGTTAATGTAGCTGTTTAGCGAAACCCCTTGTTGGCTGGCTAGCTCTTGTGCCTTTGCTTTCAAGTCATCTCGCATTCGTAACGAAAGTGTTGCCATAATTTACCTCTAAGTAAGATTGTAGAGTGTCGTGAATTCAATTGGCGTCATCGCATCCCATCCATGCTTTACGAGGTCCGGCCTCGCAAAATCGCGGAGGTTATACGTGATGATAATTGCAGTTGCAGCAACTGCGGCTTCAATGAATTTGTTATCCGCTTCATCGAGCAGATTCGGTCGCCAACTAAAATGGAGTTGCGTTTGGTGCGAAAGCGAAATGAGCTCGAGGATCAAATCGGAACTTTGTTTGGCTGTAAGTCCCGTCCGTTTCCTTGCGGACGGCCGCATCAAAACATCTTCGTACTCTGCTATGATCCCTTCGGTAAGCATCAGAGGAATTCGACGGTTCAGGACAGCCATCAGCAATAGATACGCTAGGCTCCGTTCATGGCGACATGCTCCCGCGACGAGGACATTTGTATCTAGAACAATCTGGGGAAACACATTGACCAATTAATCGCCCCGTTTGAGCCGCTAAAAGTGATACCACATTGTGCTACAAAATATCCGTTTTGTCAAGCAGATGTGCAGTGCCGCCAATCGTCTCTTTGTTGCCAAAGTGGGTCATTCTGTCAGTCTCGCGGGTCGAAATGGCTGCCCCGGTTTGGTCTCTCTTTAGCGAAAAAAGACCATGTTTTGCGTTTGAAAGAGTCTGGCTCCCGCAACTCTACCAACCCCGTCAAACTTGGTTTGACCTCCGGGTTAAGTATTTAAGCCGGCGATGGTGTAATGCACTGTCGCCGGCTTTTTTCGTTTTTCCGCGAGGCTTTTACAAGTGGAGGAGAAGGGGTTGGGGATGAGGAGTTTCTCGATCCGTTCGAGTGCGAAGTGAGGGAGACCGTCGCATTCGACGCATAGATTAGCTTCGGGACAGAAGAAATCGAGCGTGTAGATTCCTTTAACTTATTGGCGACGGAAACTGGCATGGCATCGTTGAAGATTGCGAAGGCATTGCCAAAGCATGTACTCGGCGGGCGTCATTGCCTTGCGAAGGTTTTTTGATAAATCTTGAGGTTCTAGCCATTCCATCGCAGTGATCAAACCTCCTCATCCCCCGCCCCCTTCTCCTCCTGATTACAGGAGGAGAAGGGGGGGAAAGACAATGCGCGTGGTTCTAACTCCCAGTTTTCTTGTCACACCCAAGTGAATTCGGGCACCATTCATTCTCTCTCCCCTTCTCCTCGGTACTCCGAGGAGAAGGGGCTGGGGGATGAGGAGCGGAGTCTTGGACAAACCGTAACCACCACTCACGGTTTGCCCTCTCCAAAAATCAACGCCTTGGCTTCTGCGAGTAAGTGTAAGTCGAACGCACGCTTCGTTTCCATCAACGGTCACGCTCGATCGTACGCTTTTTGTCTATCCCAAGCAAACAAACGGGGACACAGCAAACAAACGGGGACACTGCACTTTAACTTCACGCCGAACGAACGCACCCGCGAGTCTGGCCATCGCAGCAACCTCCGTGAAAGAATGATCAAGATCGTAAGTTCGTACCGAAATTGAATCACATTGGAAACCCAAAAACAACTACCCACCCGAAAAAATGGTGTGTCCCCTTACATCGCCTTACATCGCCTTACATCGCCTTCCCCGTTGGAGCATTAAGCGTTCGTGCATTGCGTGTTAGGCTGCGATGCTTCCTGTGGGCCACCCATTTAGGCTTGTCGACCAAGTTAGGGTGGCGCTGTTACCTACCTATTGCAATCGAGTGGATGCAATAAAGACGGTACCGAAAAAATAGATGGGTGGCCCCAGTCATCTCAGTGCTGTCGGATACCTGTATTCCTCCCGCATCGCTTAGAATAGAGGAAACAACATTGACATCACCACCGACCCAACTGATGCCACCTGCTCCATAGGAGTCGCTGATGGTGCTATTGCTCATATTTAAAACGGCATTCTCCCCTGCGATGCTACCACTGAAAATGGCATAGTCTGAGCCGCTTTCGACGTAATCGCCAAACGGCAGATTTCGATTCAAATGGATGGAATCGAGGTTGAGAGTCGATCCGGCCAGCGAGTCAAACGCAGCCCGTCTGCGTTTAGGGCGTTGAAGCTGACATGGATACTGGAGTTGTCTTGGGCGAATTCGCCAATGATGGCAAACGATACTCCCGCCGTAACAGGGATATCACTAGGAGCGTACGGATCACGGTAGGGGCTGCCGAGGATGTTGGTTTTAGTACCGACTAGCCCACCGGACGTCACATAAGTTGGATTTCCGACCAGCGTTGCGCCGTTACCTTCGATCAATGCCGATTCGGTGAACTTTGCCAGCCACGCATGCGAACCACCCGGGACTGTCGCAGCATCATCGACGTTGATATTGAGTCCGGACTGTACACGAATCGTATCGACGCCCGGATTGCTATTTGCCTGGGCGACAGCCCACGCAAACGAGCCGACGTTAGACGCAGTGCCCCAAACGGAACTGGTCACGTTAAAATCCGCAGCAGGCGAATACTGGGACGACCAACTCCCGAGCAACATCGCTGAGAGCTTAAATAAGGGCCTAAGGCACCCCCCAAACAACGTATCTATGGATCATCTTGGCCTATCCTCCCTTGGTGAATCGCACTTTTTGTCCGTTAACAGTGCTTTTTCCGGTCTCTCTCACCCATAACCTGACGGTAATTGCCAAAGCCATTTCGAAACCCAAAAAGCCCATTTTGGCCCAAAGTCTCTCGACTCTCTGATGGCGAAAAACCTGCGTTCTTATCAAGGTCTCGAATCGATCATAACCCTACGGTTTTTCGTGCAGCTTATTTCTGGGTTATGAGGTTAGAGACTTTTGGACCGTTCGCGTCAGTTTCTCCGATACATGGACACTGCAAACTCGTCTTTTTCAATGTGCAAACACGAACGGCCAACCCGAAAGTCATCTTGCGTTTGAGTTGTTGTACTTAACTCAATGACCCGGGTAGAATAGCGTTGCGATCATCAGTTTGCGAAATCAAGAGAGCCATAAAGTGACACCCATCGAAGAACGAATCGATCGACTAGAAAAAGCGGTATTCGGGAAACGTCAAGAACCGTCCCGTGACGATTGGCAAAAATCCGTAGGGATGTTTCGCGGCGATCCGGTTATGAAGGAGATTCTAGATGACGTCCGTCAGGCCAGACATCAAGAACGCGAGCAAGCCCGCCTAGCAAGCAACCGGCCTCAATGATCCTGCTGGACACAGATCACATTTCTGTTTTGCAATGGGAGGGAGAAGCCGCCGAAAGACTTCGTAGACGTATGGCAGATTCCACGGACGAGTGGCTTGGCATCACCTCAATCACACTCGAAGAGCAAACACGGGCTGCAATCAGCAGACTCGGCCAATCGAAAACAACACACTCACAAGTCAAATACTACGCACTGCTATATTCGCTATTTCGTTTTTTTTCGGATTGGAGGGTGGCTCCGTTTGACGAGGCAGCGGCAACCATGTTTGATGAACTTCGAGTTTGCCGACCTGCTTGTCCTCTTGGTTGGCCCGAGTACACACTAGAATCGACTAACCTCGACATGATGCTACCATTTCCAAACAGATGGACCATCAACTGTGGAAAGCGTCGTACTCCTGCAGGATCGGCCTAGCACGCAACCTAGCAGCTACAGCTTCCACAGGTTGGACTGAGGCAGTGGGCTACATTGTGCAAGCGTCTACCATCACCTGCGACTTATCAAGATTTCTTCGTCGGACACAGTTTGGGTGAGGATCTTGCGGATCAAGTTAAGTTTGCGTTCGATAGTGCGTGCTGTGAGGCCGCATTTTGCCGCGATTTCACTGTTGGTGAAACCTTCGAGTTTCCATTGTGTGAGACGCACGAGTTCCTCGCTGGCCAATGCCCGCATCCAGTGATCATATTGCTCTGCTAACTGAGCAGCAATCTCCGGCGTTGGCTCACGAGCAATAATCTGCTCGATTTCGGTTAGACTGCCTGAGGAGTCGGTAGCTTGAGGAATCTGACGAAAACCCCCGCCGCGTTTCTGCCGGTTCTGGTCGCGAAGCATATGCATCAATTTGCGGAGCGTGATGCTGACCAGCAACCTCCAAAGGCCATTTCGGTCGCTCAGTTCCGGAAAGCGTTGACTCTGAACTCCAAGACAGAAACTGGCGAAGGCGCTCAACGCGATATCTTCAGCGTCGGCGATACCATGTGGTGATGTCCGCATCCGCTGCTGAGCCAACAAGACCAATCGCTCAAAAAACACATCCCATAATCGCTGTGCCGCTTGATCATGCCCGGCCTCGAGTTTGCGTAACCAGTTCGTTACCGAAGCGTCTGTTGGTTGCATGTCGAATTCTGTTCTTGTGGAATAAGTAGCTGCAAAAATTGGCATAAGTTCAAGTTGGCCGCTGGATATGCAAATTCTCGCAGTTAGCACGGCATCATACCGAAAAGTGTATACTTTAATGCCCGGATGATGCAGATGCTATGTTCGATGCATTACTTTGTTGCGCTAATTTGCGTTTGAATGTCGGATTGAGGACACAGATGGGCATTATGCTATTGCCTTAGCCTCCGGTGGCATGGTTTGTAAATCGTTCATCCCAAGGTGCCCCTAACATTGAAGGACAGTGGCGAAATGCATGATGAAGACTTCGATTCGCTTGCGCTAGAACGCTGGATAGATGCCCGGTGCGACGAGTTTCAACGTGCGCTGTCGAATGGTCAATCTCCGCGTATCGAAAGCTTTCTCGTCGGCGTAACGCCGCTAGACCGCCAAAGGCTCCTGAAAGAATTAATTGGCTTGGATGTTGATTTCCGGTTTGCCCAGAATGAGCAACCGGTGGTGAGTGACTATGCCCAGCGATTCCCGAGCTTGTCAGCGGAGCAAATCGCGTCGATTTTCGAATCTTCTGAAGTGAATTGCTTTCAGTCAACGGGTTCTTTTTCTGAGGAAAAAATTGAATTTGACCAGCTAAAACGTATCGGTGATCACAAATTAATCGGACGTAAGCTTCACATATATCAATGCGTCTCGTTGCTCGGTGCCGGAGCGATGGGGCATGTCTATCTAGCGTTGCACGATGACTTGCAACGCCATTGCGCCCTCAAGATCTTGGCACCCAAACATGGGGTATATGACAACGAATACATTGCCCAATTTCAACAAGAAGGACAGGCGGCCGCGGCGTTGATCCACCCGAATATCGTCGGCCTGCATGCTATAGGTTGCATTGCAGATACTCACTTCTTAGAAATGGAATACGTTCCCGGCATTTCGCTCCAGCAGCTAATCAACAACGAGGGGCCGCTGCCAACCGTCAGGGCCTTGCGATTAGCAGCGATGGTCGCAGACGGACTAGCAGCAGCGCATCGCGCTGGAATCATCCATCGGGATGTCAAGCCTGCCAACGTGATTGTGACTCCCGAAGGTATTGCCAAAGTTGGTGACTTCGGGCTGGCAAAAAAATTGATGTCCGATGACGAGGATTTCGGTAAGGTTTTTTGCGGGACGCCGAACTACATGGCTCCAGAGTTGTTTCAAGGGATAAATGCTTCACCAGCAAGCGATGTGTATGCACTTGGCCTATGCCTCTTTCAAATGTTGATCGGTAAGCTACCTTGGCAAGAAACATCGCTCACGCATCTCGCCTGCTTCGGCCGGACGGAGACAATTCCAAATGTTCGCGACATACGTCCGGAGCTGTCACCGGCCATCGCCGATTGTGTTGAGCTGTTGACCGCTTCGTCACTCTCTCAGCGGCCCGCCAATGCCGTGGCAGCCTCAAAGCTGTTGCACGCCGTCATGGGATCGGAACGAGATATAGAATCGTTACTTATCGAAGCCTTTGCCAATGACACAACAATCACATGGAACCGCGACGGAGAACGGTATAGTCTTACGCGACAATTACCCGGAAATAGACGGCAGATCGTCTTTGTTGAAACGACGGAACACGCAACTCTCGAAAGGATTCTACTGATCTTTTCGACCTGTTGCGATGCTAATCCAAGTTACTATGAGCAGGCTTTGAGACAGAACTGGATCGTCATGCACGGCAGTCTCGCCATCAGGGACATAGATGGGAAACCGATGTTCGTTGTCATCAACGCCTATCCGAGGTCGACTGTAGCGCCAGAAGAGATTCGGCGCAGCGTGATAGATATCGCCTCGCAGGCAGACGAAGTCGAGCGCCATCTCACGGGAACGGATCGATACTGACATTCAATATAGCCGCGTACCAATAAAATCCAGTTGGCTTATTTTTCCGGCCAGCGAATAAGCTGCCTTTCGCGTTCCTTTCTGAATTCCAAAGCGACGCTGAATGTGGATAATGCCATCGGTATTGATCGTGGGCGTCATCAACCCAACGTAGGATATATTCGACGGTGAAGCAAACGGCAATAAAACTCTGTATCCACCAGAAGACCGAATGCCCACTATTGTCTTCAGAAATTCCCGTGGTGACTTCGACAAAGTAAGTGGCAGTCCCCGCTATGATTAGCCATTTGAGCCAAGGATCGGCTGCTTTGAGTTTTGAGTTCACTTTGGGCATCGATTTGCATCTACCCGGCTTCGGAATCCGCTACGATAGCTTCGTCTACGGCTACGGAAATTCGGATGGCGTCGCGGATAGCCTGCTTCATGAGGGCGTCTTTGTTCTCTTCCGTCATGGTTCCTGCCACAATGTGTGCAGCGAAAATTTGGGTCGCCGCCTGAATGATAAATCCTTCGCTTTGCTGGAGCTGGATATAGGTTTTCGCCATGAATGCAATTCCTTCGATAGGCTGTAATACTGTTATGGTAAGTGTTGCGGTTCGATATCAACCCTCAACCAGATACCCAAAGTTAGAGCAACGGAGTCTAACGTAGTAATGCCCGTTTCGCTCGATAGCCCGACAGACAAACTGCAAAAAAGGAAACTTCTCGGCGAACACCACAAGTTGTAGTTTCTGGTTCCCAAGTTCTCGCTTGAGAACGATTGGTGGCGGTTGGATCACGGTAATGGCTGCTGCAACTTAACAGAATGGTGGGAATTCGTGTCGGGCGCAAACTGAATTCGGGCATTGGAACAGTGGGAAGCTGATTTTCAATTCGGATTCGGATCCAGTTGGAATAGGTTTTAGGATGGATTACTCGAATGAACTTCTTTTCGAACTCGCGTGAAAAAGCTGATGGTTAGCTTCACTGTCGGCTATAATCTCGCTAGAAAAAAATGGGACAACGGCATCGCATCGCATCGCGTTGAAAGGAAATACAGGACATGGGGCTTTTTGACAAAATTCGCGCTGAGTTTATTGACATTGTGGAGTGGATCGATGATTCGCGACACACTCTTGTCTGGCGTTTTCCTCGTTACCAGAACGAAATCAAGAATGGCGCGCAATTGATTGTGCGGCCTGGACAAATGGCTGTCTTCGTGTCGCAAGGGCAACTTGCGGACGTCTTTGAACCTGGTCAATACCAATTGACGACCGCTAATCTTCCGGTGCTTTCGACACTCAAAGGTTGGAAGTATGGTTTTAACAGCCCTTTCAAAGCGGAAGTGTATTTCGTCAGTACGCGGCCGGTAACGGATCTCAAGTGGGGCGTGCCGAATCCCATCATGTTGCGAGATCCGGAGTTTGGTCCAATCCGTATACGCGCTTTCGGTACCTACACGCTGAAAGCAGTGGAACCGAAAGCCTTGCTCAAAGAGATTGTGGGGACCAACGGCGAGGTGTCTACGGATGAAGTGACTGAGCTGATGCGATCGATCATTGTCGAAGCGTTTTCCGACATGCTCGGTAAAGCCCAGATCGCGGCGCTCGACCTTGCGTCGAAGTATCGCGAGCTGGCTGCGGAATTGCGGTTGCAGGTCATCGAAAGGATCGATGATGAGTATGGATTAGATTGTCCGCAACTGTTTATCGTCAACATTTCCTTGCCCGAAGAAGTTGAAAAAGCGCTCGACACCCGCACGAAGATGAGCATGCTAGGCGACCTCGACCGTTTTCAGCAATTTCAAATGGGTGAAGCGATGACGATGGCCGCCGCGAACCAAGCTGGCGGTGGCGCCGCCGAAGGACTTGGTTTGGGAATAGGATTGGCGATGGCCAACCGAATGGCTCCCGGAATGTCAGGCCCCGGAATGGCGGGCGGTGTGGCGGGAGCGACGCCTAGCCAATCTGTGCCGCCCCCTCCTCCGACCGCCGCACCTTGGCATGTGGCCGTCAATGGTCAAACTCTTGGGCCCTACAGCATACAGCAGATAATGAGTGGTGTTTCGCGATCTGAAGTGACGCCCGAAACGTTGGTTTGGACGGCTGGTATGCCAGCTTGGCTACCCGCTGGCCAAGTTCCTCAATTAGCTTCCATTTTTGCGTTGACGCCCCCCGCTGTTCCTCCGCCAGCTCCTTAATGCTTATGTGGTTTCATTCATGAAGACTCGTACAGCAAGTTGTCCTGGCTGCGGTGGTCCAGTTGAATTCCGAGCTAGCTCGTCGCTCGTGACGGTCTGCGAATACTGTCATTCGGCCGTTGCCCGCGCAGATAAGCGAGTGGAAGACCACGGGAAAATCGCCGATCTCGTCCAAACGCAGTCAAAGCTGAAACTCGGCATGAAAGGGAACTTCAAAGACAAACGTTTTGATGTTGTCGGACGTGTCCAGTATCAACATGCAGCCGGGGGAGTTTGGAACGAGTGGTACTTGTTGTTCCCCGGCGAGCGGTGGGGTTGGTTGGCAGAAGCGCAGGGACGTTATTACCTAACGTTTGAAGAACGACTAAAGTCTACTTTTACATTGCCAGACTTTGATTCCGTAGAGCTTGGCCAGTCTTTTAAGATCAAAGCTAGTAGCGTTACGGTCACAGAGAAAGGGACGGCATCAGTACGTTCGGCCGAGGGTGAGATTCCATGGGATGTTCGACCAGGCGCAAAACATCAATATGCCGATTTACGCGGCGATGCAGGCATCTTCGCCACTTTTGAATTTGGGCTAGTGCCCCACATATTCTTGGGACAGTCTGTAGAACTCGGCGATTTAAAACTTTCGGGTGACGCAGGGATGGCGCCCGAGGAAACAATCTCCGTGAATGCGTTGAAGCTCAGTTGCCCAAAATGTGCAGGTGCGCTAACACTTTACGCGCCGGACGAGTCGTTGCGAGTTACATGCCCCAGTTGCACGGCGTTGCTAGACGTGAGCAATGGCAAGTTAGCGTATTTGCAAACATTGTCGATCAAACAGGTGCATCCAGTGCTTCCGTTGGGTTCGCAAGGGAAATTGCAAGGCAACGAGTATACGGTCATAGGATTCATGGAGCGCTTTGTTCTGTACAAAGGAAAGTCATACCCATGGACGGAATATTTGTTGTACAGCAATTCCATTGGCTTTCGATGGCTGGTCAATAGCTCAGACCACTGGTCCTTTGTCGAGCAGATAGATTTCACGTCTGCTTGGCCGCCGCCAGACCGTGTTAGTTATAAGTCTGATAGCTATCGAAAATACGATGTTGGTACGGCGACAGTGCGTTACGTCCTCGGTGAATTTTCTTGGCGGGTCGAAATCGGAGAAACATCCGAGACCGTGGACTACATCGCACCGCCGCACATGCTCTCGTTCGAGCGAACTTCGACTTTCAATGCGAATGCGAACAAAACCGATGTGACTCCGGGAAAGCGAAAAGAAGCCTCAGCATCCTTTGCTGCTTCAGAGGAAATCAATGTCTCCCTGGCAACATACATTTCGGTGGACGAACTCGAAAAAGCCTTTGGCTTGTCCGAGATCCGTCGACCTTGGGGGGTCGGCCCGATTCAACCCTCTCCAAACATGGAGGGAAGGAAAATACTTTACTGTAACCTCGGCTTCGTCGGACTCATCGCATTGATCCATTTGGCGTTCAGCACTTTCAAATTGGGCAAGGGGGCGGATGTTGGCACGATGTTGCTCTCAATGCTCTTGGTATCGCTGATGCCGCTGGGTTTGTTGTTTTATAAGCGTAATTTTGAAGTCAAACGGTGGGCAAATAGCGACTTCAGTCCATATGCCTAAGGGTAAAGAGTAAAGAGTAGTTAACTCATCGCAGTGTTTTTGTATTTTGGGATTAGTCCGATAGCAGAGTCGCTGTGGTGTTCCTGGAAATCTTTGAACAAGGGTATTCGCTTTGAAATCACTATTGGTAACCTATCTCGTGACGGGGTTCGGCATTTGCCTGGGATTTGGCGTGTCCGCCTATTCTGGGTGGCGATTGCCTAGTTTTGATAATGCACTTGGGAGCAACTCGTTCATCGGGCGCTCCTCAGGCAGCAGTTCCTACATTGGGCGCTCCACAGGTGGTTCTTGGGGAGGGGGCAAATAATGGTCTCTTTCAATCAGCTTCCGCCTTCGGTGTTTTTGGCTATCGCTGATGGCAGCCAGGGAGCGGGGTCCATGGGGCTCCTTTCGTACCACTTGTTGGCAGTCGCAGTGTTTTCCATCGTTGGGATTTTCGTTTTAACGATCTGTTTGTTCCTGATGGAGAAACTGACTCCGTTTTCGATCGTCAAAGAAATTATCGATGAGCACAATGTTGCACTTTCGGTGATCATGGGTTCCATCGTGATTGGTATCTCGATCATCATCGCCGCTTCCATTTTGGGATGATGCGATGATCAACCGAGCGCCTCTCTCATTGCTTTATTTAAACGTGTTGGCGATCGCCACTTGCGGACTAATTTACGAGTTGCTGGCGGGGACCTTGGCCAGTTACGTGCTAGGGGACTCCGTTACGCAGTTTTCGTTTGTGATCGGCGTCTATCTTTCGGCGATGGGAGTAGGCGCGTGGTTGTCGCAATACATTCTGTCAAATTTGGCAAGGTACTTTATCGAAATTGAACTGGCCTTAGCGCTGATCGGTGGCGTTTCGGCTCCGGTTCTATTCCTCGCGTTCCCGTGGATCGATTGGTTTCGACCCTTGCTATTTGGGATGGTATTTTCTATAGGTGTTTTGGTCGGGTTGGAATTGCCCTTGCTGATGCGGATCCTGAAAGAGTATTTGGACTTTGGTGATCTTGTTTCGCGAGTTCTTACGTTCGACTACATCGGCGCGCTGTTAGCTTCCCTTTTGTTTCCGATCTTGTTTGTGCCCTACCTTGGTCTTGTACGAACTTCCTTGCTTTTCGGCATGCTCAACGCGTTGGTTGCATGGTGGAGCACGTACTTGATGCGGCCTTTGTTGAGTTCACGCGGGCTTGAGAGATTGCGATGGCGAGCCATTTTTGTGACTTTCCTGCTTGGCGTAGGGTTCTTTAAAGCAGACCAACTCACGACGCTAGCTGAGGAAAAAGCATTGGGAGGTAAGATAATTTATACAACGCATTCGCCTTATCAGAGGATTGCTATCACGCAGAAAATGCTTGGTTTTCAACTTTTCTTGAATGGCCATTTGCAATTCAACTCAGTCGATGAATATCGCTATCACGAAGCTCTCGTGCATCCTGCTATGTTGGGGAATGAACCACCGCGACACGTTCTAATCATGGGAGGTGGAGATGGATTGGCAGTTCGGGAATGCCTAAAGTACTCCAGCCTTGAATCGTTGAGCCTAGTTGATTTGGACCCTGCGATGACGCAGCTGTCAAAAAAATTTGAGCCACTCAATCGACTGAACCACGGCGCTTTCTCTGACCCGCGAGTCAAGGTCATCAACGAAGATGCATTTATTTGGATTGGCAAGCCGGGTCCGCAATACGATGCGGTCATCATTGATTTTCCTGACCCAGGATCGTATTCGGTGGGGAAACTCTATACAACCCGATTTTTTAGACTGCTTCAGAAACGACTGAAACCGGCAGCCCTCGTATCGGTTCAATGCACCTCTCCGCTTGTGGCTCCGAAATCGTACTGGTGTATCGTTCGCACGTTGGAGGCAACTGGCTTTCACGTGCGTCCCTATCATGCGCCAGTACCATCGTTCGGTATCTGGGGGTTTGCACTCGCGAGCATGTCGGAGTTTGACTCGACACCGTTACCATTCGATCGTGTACAGGGTGAACTGCGATTCCTGACCAACGACGTTTTGAAAGGATTGTTTGAGTTGCCGGCGGATTTGCAGCCGATGGATTCCGAAATCAATCGGCTCGATAACCAGGCGCTGGTTCACTATTACGACTCAGAATGGAATCGAAGTGATTAGTCGCCGAGATCTTTTTCATTCGCTGCTGGGAATATCAGCTGCCTCGATGATCGGCTGTGGGCCGCGTGTCATTCCTCTGCAAGGAGAGTTATTGGGACCGGACATAGGTCTAGGGCATCGTTTGAGGGATCGTCTTTCGCTTGTTCCGGCCCATGCCGATTGGCAGGAAATACCGGTGATCATTGTTGGTGGAGGGATTGCAGGCTTGTCTGCAGGCTGGCGATTGCAGCAGGCCGGCTTTCACGATTTCGTACTGTTGGAACTCGAGGATCAATTTGGGGGCACTTCTCGCAGCGGGATCACTGGCTCGTTTCAGTACCCTTGGGCTGCCCATTACATTACGACCCCGATGAAGGAGAACATGCCTCTAATACAACTATTGCAGGAGATGGGAGTGGTCGAGGATATATCGGCAGACGGTGTTCCTGTTGTGGCGGAGCATTATTTGTGTCGCGAACCCGAGGAACGGATCTTTTGTGATGGAGTTTGGAACGAGGGATTGTATCCAGGCCATGGCGCCTCGCGTGACGATCTGCAGCAGAAATCGGAATTCGACGCTTCCATGTCGACTTGGGCGCAGAAACGGGATGCGCAAGGCCGACGGTTTTTCTCACTTCCTATTGCTACCGGGTCCGACGATTCCGAAGCGATCGCACTTGATAATGAATCGATGTTGAGTTGGATGAATCGTCAGGGATGGACTTCCCCCCGCTTGTTTTGGTACGTGGAATACGGCTGTCGCGATGATTATGGGTTGCCCCTCGATCGCACCAGTGCATGGGCCGGCATCCTTTATTTTGCGGCCCGAATGCGGACTGCTTCGAAAGACTCGCAGGATGTTATCACATGGCCGTCCGGGAATGGTCATATTGTCCAGCATTTAACATCGCGTTTGAGCGACCAACTGCGTAGCGGTCAGCTTGTCTGCCAAATTGTTCCGCCACACAATCAAGATGAACCATTCGGCACAACAGTAGTGGCTTACAATAAACAACGCCAGCAACCGATTGGGTTTCGTGCTGACCGTGTGATCTTTGCGTTGCCTCAATTTCTTGCACCGCACGTAATTCAGGATTTTTCGGTTCGCACGGGTCGCTCGACCGCTGATTTTCAGTACAGCTCTTGGCTGGTTGCAAACGTCCATTTGCGGGGCCGTCCCCAGGAAAATGGATTTCCACTGTGCTGGGATAATATTCTCTACGGCAGTAAGTCTCTAGGTTACGTGGTATCCACACATCAATCAGGGAATGATTACGGTCCGAGTGTTTTCACATGGTATTATCCGTTCACCGATATAAGTCCGATGCAATCACGCGAGAAACTCTTGCAACTTCGGTGGGCTGATTGGGCGGACTTGGTGCTGGCAGATCTTAGTTTGGCCCATCCCGATATTCGCAGCTTGGTGACTCGCGTCGATATCATGCGTTGGGGACACGCCATGATCCAGCCTTATCCCGGTTTTGTGTGGGGACCAGCCCGTAAAGCGGCGGCAATTCCGGATGGAACCATCCACTTTGCCAACACGGACTTGAGCGGAATCGCATTGTTGGAGGAAGCTTTCTACCATGGGGTTCGAGCTGCCGATGAAGTCCTTTTAGCGAGAGCAAGTTGATTTGCAAAGCGCCGTATCACCAGGAGAACCACTCAAATTGAGAATAGTCTTGGTATCCCCTCAGAACCTTTCGAATTATTCCCTCGCGATCGATGAAGAACGTCGTGGGAACCACCGTAATACCGGCATACGGAGCCGGCGAGCTAGCTGCATTGCCTACCTGGTACCGCAGCGCTTTCGCTCTCGCGAATTTTTGTAAGACCGACATGCTTTCAGAACTGATTCCAATCACCACCAAATCCTGTGGGAATTCGTCCGCCACCTTTTGTAAGTGTGGAATCTCGCGCACGCAGGGACCGCACCAAGTGGCCCAATAGTCCAGAATCACTGCTCGGGGATTTTCAAGGTGCTAAGCCTGGTGCTTTTCGAACTTTTTCATGGACGGTCGCTTAATTTGAATTATGAACGAACTAAAGTGATCATGAAAAAAATAATTAGCAAGACAGTATATAAGATGGAACAGACTATTGCCAACATGAATTGAGGCATCAACCACGACTTCGCCGAAATCGCGTCGTTAGACTCAACCCCCCTCGCGTCATCTTGAGTCGTTTCGAAATGGAGATACCTCTGATACCAAGTCGAAATCACGGGGACATCTGGAACAGAAAGGGTGAATTTGATTTTATTTTCGAGCCACAACGCGAAACGGTTCTCAACTTCAGTCCACTCATTGTTTAGTGAAAATAAATGAAATCGCCATCCGTTCTTGTGCACGATTTTAATATCGTAGATTTCCGCAATGAATCCACGCTCCATAATCGACATGAGATAGAGCAAGGCACCGAATTCGCCTAGCTTCATACTGGGTAGCCTTGGACGTCGTTTCTTGACGATATACACTTGTTTGATTTCGTCTACACTTACCTGCCTCATAAAGATTGGCCACGGAACAGGCCCACACTTGATAGATATTGAATCCGATTTTATTAGAAACGTCGTTGAATTCACGAATCCCGCAACAATAACGTAGATGCTCAACAGAACGATTATTAGCGCTGGCAAATAAAGCAAATAAAGAAGGAACTCCAGATTCTTGTTGCCTGATGCCAAAAAAATCCCAAGTCCCAAGAGAAGCAAAAAGAACATAGTAATAAGGGATAGAGTCGCCAAGACATAGTAATTTTGCAACTCTCCGCGGACGCGAATTTTCAACTGGCGAGGTTCTTCATCAACGAAAATGTTCCAGGGCGTTTCAGCGCCACGGGCGATTTGCCGGTCAACCTTGGTTCGCAGGCGCGCGCCGACTTGCCGATGGTAACCGCACGTTACACACAGGACAGCTCCAGCCAGCATGACTGCACTGCATTGGGGACAAACGCTGCTTGGCACCGCCTCGGGTTTAATATTTGACAGCAATTCGTCAAATTCGGTATCGAAAGGACTTGTTGCAGACAAATCAGGCTCATTCGACACAGAAAGCGGACCATCTATGGAGCGTTCTGCGAATGGGATGCTTATTATTGCTTCGCACTTCGGGCATTTCGCTTTCCTGCCTGCGTACTTTGTGCTCACTCGAAGCAATTTTCCGCATTTGCATTTGGCTTCAATGGTATTGACTGATTGAGATTTAACGTCGGAAGCATTCGACTCTGTTGACTTGGCAACTACGGGGATGGCAATCTTGCGGCTGCAGCGCGGGCACTGAACCTGTTTGCCAGCGAGCTCCTCCTTTACTCGGATGCGTGTGCCACATTCGCAACTTGCTAGTATTCCCATTTCCAACTTCCCATGTTGTTGACCGTTCCCTGATTCATTGTACGATCGCCGACGCTTCAGCACGCAATTGCGAATACTCGTGGTAACCCACCAAGATTCTTCGAATCATTCCCTCGCGATTGATAAAGAAGGTTGTAGGAACCGCGGATATATCGGTGAAAGGAGGCACGCGACTAGCTGCAGCGCCAATTGGGTATCGCAGTGACTTCGACTTCGCGAATTCTTGCAAGACCGACATGTTTTCAGAACTGATGCCAATCACTACCAAATCCTGTGGGAATTCGTCCGCGACCTTTTGCAAGTGCGGAATCTCACGCACGCAGGGACCGCACCAAGTGGCCCAGTAATCCAGAATCACTGCTCGCCCTCGAAGCTCGGATAAACGAAGTGTTGCACCGTCGGTTGTCGTCATCGCCAGATCAGGCGCGGAGCGACCCTCCCATTCGGATAGCTCATTGGCAACGTCACTCGGCCCTTTCTTGATCGCCAGCAGCAGCACGGGACCAATAGTCAGGATTGGAAGAAGGAACAATAGGATCACTAGTCCGATCAGTACCTTAACTACCATCGGAAGTTTCTGTTCTTCGCTGGCCATGCTGCGTCCCGCCTGTGCAATTGGAATTTTACGGCCCGGCTTAGAGGCTACCCGTTGGGGCTACTTTTACGCGAGACTCTTCCTCAACCCGGACAGCAGGCGATTGTAGATAAAGAATCCAACCACCATTAAGACGAAGGCCAAGAGTGCAGGACTAAACGCGAATGCTTGAAGCGACACGAGCGGCAGGACGATCATCGCCACCATCACAACCACCAAGCCGATGCCCAAATTGAGCAGGCTTGATGCCCGAGCAGCCGACTCGCTGTCGTTGATGAAGACGGCGAGCTTTTTCAGAAAGATCAGAAAGAAGACCATCGCAGCCAAACTTAATAGTCCAGAAAAACCACTAAAGTTCGGCAGCCCTGGGATCATCCGGCTGACCGCAGCGAACAATGAGCTTACGTCAAGAGCAACGGCAGCATATATCAACCCCGAGGCTCCAACTTCCTTAGGTACCGAAAGACAAAGAATTCGGCCAATCATGCTCAGTAGCGACGATGCAACCACGAGCGCTGGAACAAGTAGTAGTAGCCAAGTTGCTCGCAAAACCGCCGCCAGTGGAACCGCAAAGATCGAGAGGACTATTAAAACCAGTCCAATGTATACGAACGTTATCCCCATGCGGGTGTATTTAAACGTGTCCACAGTCAGAATTCCTGCGAGGTAAAGGTTACTATCCACGAGCCAAACGGATCGAGACCGAAGTAATGCCGGGCTTTCTAAAGTAATAATGCCCGTTCACGTGTACACCCCGACACGAATTCTCATCTAAGTCCGTATTGGGCTTTACCACGCAGGCCCGAGTTCGTCGGGAATAACGACACAAATCCTAACTTTTTTGCCGATGTGTTGTCGGGCTCCGGCGTCTTTCGTCAAGCTCTGCTCGCTCTTTGGAACCTCTAGTCACTGCGACCAGCAACATTTCCGTTGATCAATGAAGGAATTCATCGATATCGCTGAGAACTCGTTGAAACTCGTTGAGTTTCGTTCCCGATTTCCTGACTTCTGAATCGAACAACTTCGATCTCTTGAGCGTTTAGCCATTGTGTCCTAACGCGATCTTTCTCTATCCGTTCGAGTGTGAAGTGAGCTTCGGGACAGAAGAAATCGAGCGCGTAGATTCCTTTAACGTATTGGCGACGGAACTTGGCATGGCATCGTTGACGATTGCGAAGGCATTGCCAAAGCAGGTACTCTGCGGGCGTCATT
>JAIPFP010000129.1 GCA_021736575.1 Pirellula sp.
GTAGAGCCCCCTTTTTTGGAAGAGAGATTAGTCATGTTACAGTTAGCCATCACCTGTCTCATTATCGCATTGATCGCTGCATTACTTGGCTTTGGTGGAATCGCAGGTTCCTTTGTAGGTGTCGCCAAGATACTGTTCTTCGTTTTCCTCGTTATTGCTGTACTTTCCTTTGTGGGAGGCTCTCTAAGAAGGGGAGCTTCATGAGACTAACCCGCTGATCCTTCGAAAGTCAATAATCGTGAAAAAACATCGTAAACTATTTATCGTCGTAGTTGCCTCTCTGTTCACGCTTCCTGCGTGTGAGCAACATCCCAGTGCCAATAAAACGGACGGGATAAAAGATGCGCTGGACGTTCGTCCGAATGAGGAGATGCGTGATCTTGGCGAAGACGTTGGAAAAGCAGCCAAGGATATCGGCCGAGACTTAAAAGACGCAGTCCAAGAAAAGTAAGCCCGAACAGGCAAGACAGTTGTCTGGCTCCGTAGTGTCACTTTAAATGTCAATTAATAGTGTGCCTGCACGAATCGATCAGCACACTTGGACTGGTCAGTAATCGACCAACCAAATCAATAAAGTGTCCATCTTCATGGTTGCCCATCGTACTCTTGTGGTCAGTCATGATCGAAATTCGACCATTCGAGACAGCGATCATGAGCGATATTCGACCATTCGATACAGCGCCGTCGAACTAGTGCAACAACAATCATTTGAATAACTGCGTTTTGACGTTCGTTCGGTACGAATGTTGCGATATGGACATTGCGGTCGAGTGAAATCGGTTGAAGGAGATTCCCATCTTGGATACGCGATCAAGCGTCGGCGTGTTAATTTCACCGCCATCGCTGGTAACGTAAAGCAAGTAGGTGATAGAGGTTTCCGAAAAACTCATCGAAGCCTTGATTAGATGGTAGGAACTCATCCTTGTCACCAAGGTGATTTTTACCGAACTGTCCCGTGATGTAACCCAGCGGCTTGAGCAATTCCGCAATCGTCGGATGTTCCTTGCGCAAACCAAGGTCGGCACCTGGCAGTCCAACCTTGCTCAGTCCGTTCGGAACGGAAGTTGGCCAGTAATGAACGCAGAGCGCCCTGCCGTGCAACTCTGCTGAGCATAGTAGTCACCCATGATGACAAGGATGTTGGGCTTCGAGGTTTGCGCAGACAATTGACCTGAACCAACGACAACCAAAAATGCAAAGAGAAGTAGGTGCTCGAATCGTTTCACTGCGCTCGTTATGGATTGACCTATTCGATTCAGGATTTTATACCCAATCGAAATCGATTTTTATGGGCGCAACTCGCCGGATTGCGACATTTGCACGCATAGTTCGAATTGCCGAGATTCTAAACGGAGATCAGTGAGCCGGTCGTCAAATATCCAAGTTCCGAAAGCAAGTTTTCGGATTTTCACAATCGCGTTGACGGGGGCCGATTCGGCAACGGTGATGCCCGTTTGAACGGTGATGCCCGTTTGAACGGTGATGCCTGTTTGAACGGTGATGCCTGTTTGAAAGTGAAGGCCAATCATCACAGAAACGCATTTGCATTCAAGTAGTTAATCACTCTCAATACGTCTAGTGCGTCCAAGAGCCCGTTCGCGTTCGCATCAATGTAACCTAGAAACTCAGGAGGGGGCGGTACCGGACCAAAACCAATCGAATTGATTGCGATGATAACGACCAATACATCCAGCGGATCGACGAGCCCATTTCCGTTCACGTCAAACGCATTGCTCGGATTCGTCGGTAAAAAACTATTGGACCAATACCAGGCATCTGGGCTCAACTTTATTGGTTTCGAGGACGGTGCCGGCAACGGGACCGCAGGCTGTTGCCCAACCATCTGTGTTAAGGGGGTAGGTGTTGGGCTATTGGGATAACAGTATTGGGTTGTCGAGCCTGGACAAAGGAAAAGCGGTTGCACCGCAGTGCCACCTATCAAAGGACCGACCGCCTGCGACGGACGCTCGACCATTAGTCGGTACGAAACGTCCGAGCCGCCCGAGTTCGTTGCGACTTGAAAGTAGTAGGTGCCCGAGTTGAGAAATAGGCCAGGCGCGGAACGAAGAGAATTCAATGGCGCGACCAGTCCAGCAACGAGCCTCCGTTGATCGTCAAAAACGGAAAACCAGATTTGGCCCGCCGTAGAAGGAGAGGGAGTTATTCCCTCGAGCGACAATCCAAACAATTGCGGCTTGGCGATATACCATTCTCGCTCGACTGTTCCTGCTCCCGCCGTCATTGTCCCGGAAAGCAGTAACTCGGGTTGAGCGGAAGGGGAAGAAAAAGTAACGTCAAGCGAAAAGCTTCCCGTCTTAAACTCATTGCTTACCAAACCCGCCGTCAATTGGATGCAAATCTCTTGTTCAGGTTGGATACTCCCCAACACCAACTGAGTTTGTCCGTAGCCTTGAACACGTACCGAGGGTTTTAAGGTTACCCCTCGCTCGTCAAACAGCTTTATTTCCGGAACAAGACCTCCCACTTTCAACGACTCCAGGTCGATGACCATTTCATTCTTGCCGTTGAGTACCTTCGGAGCGAAAACGCGGTAGTGATCGATGTCGACCAAGTCGCTGATGGTTCCAACGGCACGATACACTGTCCGCGACGCGGTCGTTAGCGCCAATGGCATATCAACGCTCTTGCCAAGTGAATCGTCCATATGTTTGTCGTCGGTTGCGGGTCCATCGCTGGAATTTGCCAACAACTGGTATGAAAAACCATATTTCGTTCGACCGCTGTTGTCATACCAACGATGGGCCTTTCGAGTCCAGTCGGCAATGGGTGTGGCATCGGATTGCAACCGATTCGGTGTAGCAATGGTAATGCTGTAGTCGCCCGTTGCCCAAAACGGGTCGGAACCTGAATGCACTTGCAAATAATACTTTCCGTCTGGGGAAGTCTTGTCCAGAGTCAGTATGGAGGTCCCCCCGAATTCGCCTGACATTACGGTTTGCGATTGAATCTTTCCGTTTCTATCGGTGATTTCCGCATTGAGTAAAGCAAGGCTAAGTCCGTTTGTACGCAATTCTACAGACAACGGCCCCGAGTAAGTGGGTGACGTTCTAATTTGATACACATCGCGATCTTGTGCGTTGTGAAGATCGCCAAATTGAATCCAAACTTGGCTACCATTAAATCCGTCGAGAACTGTGGAGTCGTCGTCTCCACCTTTGATGTTCGATGCCTTTGCGATGGAATCGTTTCTGCCTTCGGCATCGTTCACATCCAGATTTCTAATTCCATGGATGGCTTGCAGATTGAGGATGTCTTTTGCAGTCAACTCCAGTGCCCCACTTGGACCATGAATGTGCATGGGCGACGCGGGGTCGTCGCTATGCCCAAGCCCCAGGACATGTCCAACCTCGTGCAATGCTGCAGCCTCAATAGCTTTCGCGTCCTTCCAGTCTACCGCCGTGTTGAAAAAGACGTCGCCAGCCCACGTGCCTACCGATCTTGAACTTTCTGAAACAGCTTTCGCAGATGTATCCTTTCCGTAGTCAAAACCGGTTATTCGAATGTCTCCAAAGCGTTCGTCGCCACGGGTTGGGCCATAGACACCAGAGGCGGCACCATTGTCCAAAACGTTTCCTATGTTGATGTCGGCATGGACGCTCCATTTCTGAAACGCACGGGCCAGTGCTTGTTTCCATTCAGCCGTCGTCGTGACCTGGTTAAACTTGCTATTCAGTGAGCTCATCTCGTGTCCGACGTGGGCACCGTCCGGTGCGATGCTAAAGGACAAGCTGCCGAAGCCAGCGAAAGCGAGATCATCGCGAGCAAACATATCGCGATCTTCAAGCATTTCTATACGCAGGCTGCGTTTCGGCTGTCTGTTTCGTTTGATCATTGTCTTCACTTAGGGGCTGGGTAAATTGAGAGAGGTAACAGCCTTCGCGATTTCTTGGAATTCGGACTGCTCGCGCATCCATTGTACGTCCGGATCCGAAATGGCAATTGATAAAATACTTGGATCCGCACGGACAGCCTTGGTGAACCAACGAAATGCGGACTTGAAATAATCAAGGGTCTCTTTCCCCTGCAACGCCGCGTTACCGGCGAGGATGCTATAGCCGCAGGTTACTTGGTACATCACGATGGGCTCTTGCAACAACATTTTTTCAAGCAATTGCAGGTCATGAACCGCTTCTTGTGTCTGCCCCGCACGTGCGTACTGAACCGCGCGACCCGCCAGATGCGTTGGTTGCCAGGGGGCCAATTCGACAAGTCGATTCGAATGCTTAAGACCATTTTCCGGATTTTGAAGTAGCTCAGAATACACATACGCGAGCTTTTGATTTGCGTCGATTGAGGTTGGGTTAGCTATCAATGCACTTTCAAAATCCTCAGCGGCTTGCGCAGGATTCAAGCTGAGACGTATCAGACCTCGATCCATCCATTGCTGGTCTGTCTTGGGTTCGCACTGCAAGGCATTGGCGTAGTCAAGTTTTGCAGCATCGGCATCACCGGATGCGGCAAGGAGTTCTGCTCTCAATCGATAGACGCTAACCGTCACATAGCCAGCCTCTATGGCCTTGTCCAATTCTGCAATGGCATCATCGATTCGTCCAAGCTTTTGCAAGGACAGGGCTCTATTCAATCGAGACCAATGCCAGGATGGAGCAAGTGTACTTGTCTTTGCATAGTCCTGTGCTGCCAATTCAAACGCGGAAGCAGAATAGCGAGCCATGCCGCGGTTCAGGTAGGCGATGGCCGTTTTGGGTTGTAGAGCGATGCACACTGTGTACGCTTTTTGAGCATTTGAGAAGTCTTGCGATGCATTGTAGCAGTCCCCTAACAACCACCAACCAACATAGTCGCGCGGGTTTTGGTCGATTCGGTTGTTGAGCAAGTCGCTGGCTGCAAGATACTCGCGAGCCTGAATTTTCTTAAATATGTCTCGCGTTTCTTGATCTTGTTTACGATCGTTTCCTGAGTCTTTGCTGTCGTTAAGTCCAATCGGAATGGCAAGGGGGGTTTTCCAGGACCTCTGCCCGGCGAGCCATGCAAGCTGTCTGAGGTCGGATCGAATGGCATCGCTCACACTGTCTCCTGTTTCCCAGCGACGATCGACATGCTTAGGCAAGAGTTTCGAGGATTCGACGAGAGCAAAGGTTTGTTGAATATCCGTCGAAACATCGGGTTCTAGCTCAGGAACGGCGTCGAGAGACGTCAACATGGCCATCGAGTTTGGGAGCCTCTCTCTAAGCAAATCGATTCGATGGACCCAATCCGCTCGAGTTAGAGCGTTTTGCCTGACAACCACACCTGCTATCAAGAAAGCAATCAACATGGTCGCCAAAGAAGCGATCGAAATAGATGATGATAGCCGTGGATGGCGATAACACCATTTTAAGAAACGCTCTATCTGACTAGGCTCGGGTTGATGCACCAATGGCTCGTGGTGAAGTTGTGCGGTCAAGTCGTCTCGCAATGCTTCGGCGGATTGATATCTCGCTTTTGGATCGTGCTCCAAGCATTTGGAAAGGATCGCTGACATCGCAGGTGAAACCGAGGCATTCCACTGGCTTGGATTGGCTGCGCCTGCGGAAGGCTGGGGGAGTCGCCCTGTCAACATCTCGAACAGCACGACGCCTAGCGAGAAAACATCGCTCCGGGCGTCAACAACGGCTGGCTTACTCAACGCCTGTCGATGTTCCGGAGACATGTATGGAATCGTACCGCCAAGAGGAAAATCTGTTTTGACGATGCCGTCACGAGTGCTCTTGTACGAAACGTTAAAGTCCAACAGACGCGGTTGCCCGTCAAAAGCGACAAGTACGTTGGCAGGCTTGATGTCCGAATGCACAATTCCATTGCGATGCGCGTACGAGAGCGCATCGGCCAATTGCGAACCGATCCAGCAGATTGCATCGACATAGCCACAATGACTAAGGTTTTGCGAAGCAGGTGAATGCACTCCTGGATTCGATATGCCAACGCTCGAAGGTAGCTGGGTATCGTCGCTTAACTTTGCCTCGACCGTCTTGACGATCGTGTCGATCTGACCGTGCCGCTGATGGATAGTGCTCAAAAGAGCGCCTCCTCCATCGAAACTCTTTCGCTTGGATTTGGACCACCAATTTCCCTTCGAAATGGTTGTTGATTTTGGAGTCTCTTGCAACAAATCCGCTAAGGTCGAATTGCCAAGGAACGGCATGCAGATCCCATAGATTTGTCCCAGGCAGTGCGTTGAGTAGATAGGCACAATTGCAGAATGCTGGAGGGTCGCAAGCCAATGCGACTCATGGGTTTGACGGAAGGTCAACTTCAATGCGACTAGTCGACCAGCCAATCCATGTTGTCGAGCCAAATAAACTTTCGCAAATGCCCCGATACCTAGGATCCCAAGCAACTCAAACTCGCCCCACATCTCGCCAAGATTAGGTAACGATTCGATCGACACATCGCGAGAGTTGGTTTCGGAAGTCTTCTCAACCGTCTTTCGAAGTCTCTGTTCTTCAAATCGGAGGCTCTCTAGCTCCTCTTCCGAAAAAGACTCGTTTGGAAACTCGTCGAGGCAATCCAAAACAGAAACAGGATATCCGGATCGCCAACGATGTTCCATCCAAACTCGGAGCATTTCAATCAGTATGCCGGACCGTTCTCGTTCTAAACTGCCGAACGTGTTTGGGGCCGGGGCCAACTTTTGGAGATCGACCGCGAGCACCCCTTTGGCAGCCACTTCCTCTTCGAGCGCATCGACGAATTCGTCAAGGTTCAGCATGGATTCTGCTCTCCTAAACTCAGCAAGGCTGAATCCATTAACTGCTTTCGAAACGACTGAAGAATGCGTTCGACCGTCCGTTTGCTGCGATGTTCGCGATCCGCAATCGCTTGCACCTCGAGCCCATCGATTCTAAGGCGAATGACGGAGCGATGGCTCGGCGGCTGTTCCAAAATCATCTCCTCCACCGAAATGCAAAGTATGTTCTTGGCTTCTTCGAAGTTGTTATCGCTTAAGTGCTCATTTCCAGCAGACAGCGCCTGTGTTTTTCGAACGTCCCGCTTGCTGGATCGGTGGTATTTCCCCTTGGATCGGACCTTGTTAAGCGCCATAACCATCAGCAATTTCCAAAGCTCATCCCCTTCGGGTGCTTCATATTGCCCCTTGGCCGCTCGACGAAAAAAGGTCCGGAAAACGGACTGAACGATATCCTCAGGATCGAACCTCGGGGCCAAATCCGCCGGCGTTTTTTTGCTAGCCAATTGGATCAGTCGGGTCGCGTACCGATAATACAACTGCAGCGCAGCATCCTGATCGCCCGTACGAATTCGGTCGAGTAGTGCAACGTCGCTTCGCTGTGGTTTTGGATCGTCAATCATGGCTAAATGGATACGCACTTTAGAAAAATCAAGTTGGAACGGCCAGCGTACCAGATGTCGTTCATAAAATTATGATTGTGCACTAGTTCCTAGTAAAGGGAATGGTGAATTCAATCATGGAATGGGCCTACTCCAGCGAGTCGAATTCGTCGCCGGCGTCCGCCAAACAATCTCAAGATTGCGACAAAATTTGCAGGCACGCTCCGCCGTGCCGTTCGCAGTCACGCTTTTGCCAGGATTCTAGGTGGACGGCACATGGAATGTGCCTACCTACTACTTTGACTTTTGTCGGCTGTGTCGGGCCAGGCCACGTCGCAGACCTTGCAGATTCTTTTTTTTCTTATTTCAAGCTGGGTGGCGGATGGCAACGGTAATTGCGGCTCTTTAGAGTAGCAGACGAGATTCCATTTGTTATCAGCTATCTTACGAGAGTCCTTTTCATGAGTCATTCGCTTTTCACATCCATTCGCTTTTTAGCGCAACGGCTATCGTCTGCCGGTTCCCCTAGGCTTTCGAAAATCAAGCAACGACGACGTAGGAATTTACTATCTCTTGAGCGTTTGGAGCATCGCAGTCTGATGGCAGGGGATCTAGCGGGTTCTATTTTCAATGACCTTAACGCCAACGGTGCCAATGACAAGACCGACCAAGACCTTTCCGGTTGGACTGTGTTCGTGGATACGAACAACGATGGTCGCCTAAACGTAGGCGAACCATCCGCCGTTTCTGACGTTAAAGGAAAGTACTCTCTTGTCGGACTGCCCGCCGGTAACCTTACGGTTTACGAAATTGTTCAAGCCGGGTTCAAGCCGACAACTGGCTTCACGGACCATGCTGTCGTTAATATTCGGAACAACAGAGTCAATAAGTTGGATTTTCCAAATGTGACGGCTCCCATAACTACCGGTCGAATCGTTGGGACAACATTTGAAGATCTCAACCTCAATGGCATCAAAGAATCTGGCGAACATGGACTGTCAGGTTGGACCATGTTTGTCGATACAAACGGCGATGGACTTCAAACGGCAGGTGAAATCTCAACAATCACCAACGCGGATGGTGACTTCGTTCTCGATAAAGTCCCTTCGGGGACTGTCAAGGTATACGAAATTACACAAGGGGGCTACGGTCCAGTTTCGTCGGGACTATTTCCTCTCGACACAGCCATCAAATTTCATCAAGTCACCGTTGCCGCGGGCGGATCGGTTCGATCTGACTATCCAAATGTGCTTACATCCGTAGGCACCATTCAAGGTAATGTATGGAATGATGCGAACGGGGATGGGTTCCATCAAGCAACGGAAGCAGCACTTGCAGGCAGGCCAGTATTCGTGGACTTAGACGGCAACGGTTTATTGGACACAACCGATCCGCTTCGAACCACCGATGCGAATGGAGGATACTCCTTCGTGGATATCCGCTCGGGCAGCTACAACGTAGTCGAGGTGCTACCAGTCGGGTTCATGGCTTCCGTAGGACGCCCTTCCTCAACCAATGTCTTTGTCTCCAGTGGTTCAACCAATGTACGCGACTTCTATAATCTCGTCCCAACGACCGGTTCCATACAGGGCAATGTATGGAACGATGTGAATTCAGATGGAGTGCTGACGGCTCCAGAGCCAGGACTCGGAGGCTGGACGGTTTATGTCGACATCAACGCCAACAATGTATTGGATGCAACCGATCCACAAGCCATCACCGACGCGATTGGTAACTACGCTATCTCGAGTATCCCCTACGGTTTGACAACCATTCGACTGGTAACACACGCGGGCTATACCTCGACAACGCCGTCGACATTTAGCACGTTGATGCTTAACGGCGAAAATCGTGTGGGTGTCAATTTCGGCAATCACGAGCCATTTGACTTTGCGATCAGCGGCATCGTTTTTAGTGATGCAAACAAGGATGGTCTGCGTGACCCGAGTGAGGTTGGAGTGAGCGGAGTCACTATATTCCTCGATGCGAACAGCAACGGAATTCTTGATGCGGGTGAACCATCCATCGCTTCTTCAGTAGATTTGTTTTATACGCCTACGGTCAACGAGATCGGCACCTATTCCTTTACGCATTTGGCTCGCGGCACCTACAATGTGGTTGAGGTAGTACCAGCCTTGCTATCGGGAACTCCAGATTCCGTTCGTACGAACATCATAACAATTGGGCCAAATAGCCCAACCGATGTCAATTTCGCCAACCAATATCGGCCCAACGAAATCCATGGTATTGTCTTCGACGATACGAACGCAAACCATGATTTCGATTCAAATGAATATGCTCGACCAGGTGTGCCAGTCTTTATCGACGTGAATCGTGACGATATCTATGAAGTTGACGAGCCTCGAACCATTACAGGCCCTGACGGTTCCTATGCATTCACAGGGTTAGTACCAGGTGCATACATCGTACGCGAAGACGGCGGATCGCTCGTCGGTCCGCACACTTACCCAACGACGGGTGGCGGCATACTCTGGCCCACCGGAGTTAGTCATCCGTCCATCGGCAATGTCACACCGACGAGCATTACAACGTCACTCGAGAATGGTCAGAGCTATTTGCAAACGGTATCTTTGACATTGCCCGGTACAGGAACCCTCACCAATTTGGTCGACGTCTTCTTGCTCTTTGACGACACCGGTAGTTTCACAGCGAATAGCCCTATTGTTCGAGCTGCATTCCCGACCATTATCAGTTCCTTGCAGACTTCATTGCCAGGAATTGACCTGGGATTTGGGGTCGGGCGATTTGAGGAGTATGGGAGCTTTGGTGGTGAACTTCCCGCAGGCCGACCATTCATTTTGAATCAACCGATCGTTGCCTCGAGCACGCCTGGTTCATCAGCGGCAATTCAGGCAGCGTTGGATCGAGTGGCTCCTGGTTACGGAGGCGACGGGCCAGAAACCGATATTGAAGCTCTCTACCAGCTTGTGACGGGCGTTGGATTCGATGGCAATGCAAATGGATCTGTCCTCGACAGCGGACCAGCTGGTCTTGCCTCAACCCAAGTCAATCCAGGGGTAAGTGGCGACGTTCCGAACTTTGCCTCATTTGCTGTCGACGCGGCAAATGGTGGCATTGCACCGACTGGTAACGTCGGTGGTGGTGGCTTCCGACAAGGAGCTTTACCGATCGTATTGCTGGCGACCGATACTGGTTTCGCCTATCAACCCAAGGGAGAGACGAGCATCACAGGCACAGGGGGCATTACGTTGCCGCTTTCTTCGTTGACGCAAACATCGCGGCCTACGACCCCTTTTAGTTCAGGAGCCGGAATACAAGAAACCGTCACGGGACTTAATGCACTGGGGGCACTCGTCATCGGTTTGGGAACAAACCCTCAAGCAACCATCGATCCGAGGCAGGACCTGGAATCGCTGTCCACACTCACCGGTGCGGTGAATCGCTCGACCACTACCATTGCCAACGGAACGCCGGATGCAATTGCACCGGGCGATCCACTCTACTTCCAGATTGGTGCAGGCTTTGGTTCGACGGTTGCCGACGGAGTCATCAATGCGATCCAAAACGCTGTCACGAATGTCGCCATGGACATTACGGTTCGTGCGTCGGACCAACGCGTACACATCATCAATCCTACAGGTACTTTGGCGGGGATCGGCGCTGGCCAAACCGCTTCGTTCGATTTGGAATTCATCGGAGATGGAAAACCACACCGCTTTGACATTGAGTTTGTTCGGGCTGGAACCAATGTGGTACTTGGCTCTATCCCTGTAGTGCTCGGCACACCTGTCGTAGGCGAAGCGTACAGTTACGACGAATTGCAAGATGGTGAGATCCATCATTCGTCACACTTTGGCAACTATGTCGCCAATGTGGCTCCGAGCTTTATAGGTGGATCGAACGTATCTGTCGCAGAGGATGCAGGGCTTCAAACGCTAACATCATGGGCAACCGGTATCAGCGCTGGACCAACCATCGAGTCAGGACAAGCGGTCGATTTTATCGTCACCAACGATAACCCCTCCCTTTTTAGTGCACCCCCGGCTATCTCCCCAGATGGAGTATTGACATTTACAGCTGCCCCCAACGCTAACGGCGATGCATTGGTGATCGTTCAGTTGCATGACAACGGCGGCGTCGGATTCAGTGGAGCGGACACAAGTGCAGCACAGACGTTTTTGATTTCGGTTGCGGCGGTAAACGACGCTCCTATCGCAACGAACGACAGCTATAATGCATCTTCCAATAGCACTCTGGATGTTTCCGCTAGCGGCTTGCTCGGAAACGATTCTGATATCGACAACTCGACGATAACAGCCCTGCTGGCTGCAGTACCAACGCACGGAACGGTCACAATCCAACCTAACGGTTTATTCTCGTATACACCGAACGTGGGTTTCGCCGGCAACGACAGCTTTACCTACACTGCATTTGATGGCTCGCTTGCATCCAACGTAGCAACGGTTTCTATCAAAGTCACTGGGGTCAACAGTGCTCCTGTTGCCGTCAATGACAGCTATACTGTGTCCGAAGACACCGTGCTTATGAAATTGATCCCAGGCGTGCTGATCAACGATACCGACGCGGATGGCGATGCGTTAACCGTAATAGGATTGAGTACAACAGCGCACGGAACTTTGGCACTCAATTCCAACGGATCTTTTAGCTACTCACCGGACCCGAACTTCAATGGGGTCGATGGCTTTACCTACAAGGTTAGCGATGGAATATTGGACTCCAACGTTGCCGCTGTCGTGATCAACGTTACCGCCGTAAACGATGCCCCGGTTGCTGTGGGCGAAACCTACAATGCAACGGAAGACACCACGCTGAACATTTCCGCCCCAGGTGTTCTAAGCAACGATACGGACGTCGATGGAGATCCGCTGCAAGCAATCGTTGTCACCGGGCCAACGCACGGAACATTGTCGCTCGGACCGACCGGTTCGATCACCTACACGCCGGCGCTCAACTACAATGGGGCCGATAGTTTTACCTACAAGGCGAGCGATGGATCGCTCAATTCGAATATTGTAGTCGTGTCGATTTCCGTGGCTGCTGTGAACGATGCTCCGGTCGCAAATGACGACGCCTACTCGACGAATCAAAACACGTCCATCGATGTACCTGCCCGCGGTGTTTTGTTAAATGACACCGATGCTGACGGCGACCCACTGACAGCCTCAGTAGCAACTGCACCTGCAAATGGAGTATTGACGTTAAACGCTGACGGATCCTTCCGTTACACTCCTAGTCTCAACTTCACTGGAATAGACACTTTTGCCTATCGCGCATCCGATGCTGTCTCGACTGGGCTTGCAACGGTAAGCGTGACGGTGCTCCCTGTCATTCCACCAACCAAGTTCTTCGTAGTGGATGTGGGTGCGGGCTCAACGTTCAAATATGCTGCGGACGGGGCACCGATCTCGAATTTTGCATTGGACCGAGCCGGCAACAAACCACGCGGAATCGCGTCCAACAGCACTGGAACGACGCAATGGGTGCTCGATACGACTGGCACCGTGTTTGTCTACAACAACTCAGGAGGGTTGCTCGGTTCATGGCAACCGCAAAACCTTCGCAAACCGGAAGGGATCACCGTTTGGGGTAACGACTTGTGGATTGTGGATGCAAACCAGGACCGAGTGTTCAAGTTTGCTGGTGGCGCTTTGCTGCGAACAGGTAGAGTTAATGCGACCTCGAACTTCGCTCTCAACGCGAGCAACTTGGATGCAACAGACGTCGTAACCGACGGAGCTCATTTGTGGGTAGTCAACGATATTATCGGAGCGGACAAAGTATTCCGCTACACGACCAGCGGCGTTCTCGAGGGAAGCTGGGCGTTGCCGAGCACGGCCCCAAGCCCATCTGGGATTACTGTCGATCCAAACAATCTTAATCACATATGGATCGTTGACGCAAGCACTCGACGCGTCTACCAATACGATGGTGGAACCACCTTGCTCACCGGTAGTCTCGCACCAAGTATTTCGTTCGCACTTGCCGCAACCAACACCAACCCGCAAGGCATTGCGGATCCGCTGGATGGCTCAGCCTCAACCCGTTCGAAGTCAATGGGCGCCTCTCACAACTTCTTGCTGCCCGACGATGTCAATGACGATGGAGTAGTATCGCCGCTAGATGCATTGGCTGTGATCAATCATCTTAATCGCGGTGATGACAACGCGTCTTCCACGGAACCGCAATTTCATGATGTGGATGATGACTCACTCGTGACGCCGCTCGACGCGTTGATGCTTATCAACGCATTGAACGAAACGAGTTCGACAACAACCGTACGGTCGCTTCAGTCGTCGAAGATCCAAAATGCAACTTCAGGGGTTCGAGTACGTGCTGAAATGGAGATTCGTGGGGTAGAGGCTGAACTGGAGATCCGGATGGACAACGCGCCAACGTCGACCTCATTTTCAGTGACTTTGAACGACATCGTCCTGGGCCAGATCATGACGGACAGTCGCGGTCGTGGAACCCTTGTTCTTGGCCATTTAGACGATAACCAACAACACCTGCCTTTGCCGCAGGGCCTTTCGAGCTTGTCGCCCGAAATGGACTTGATCATCGGCGACCTGGTCCACGGTAGGTTATCGCAAGTAGCCAAGTTGGAAACAAACGCGCCAACGGTTTCGAATGCAAAGATGGTTCTAATAGCCAAATTCGGTATCGTCGCTGGGGCCGTACGGACATTGGAATACAAGCAAGAGATTGAAGATGGCGTTTCAAAACGCAAGCTTTTGGCCACAATTGAAAAGGCTACACCGAATACATCCTTCGATGTGAGCGTTGCTGGTGTCAATGTTGGCAAAATCATGACGGACTCGAAAGGAAAAGGATCCTTGCGACTATCCTCGATTCCAAAGGATCCTAGCGAAACGCTGATTTCCATCACCTTCCCAATGGTCGGAGAGTCGGCTGTCGTTGGAATTGGTTCGGTCAGTTCGACGCTGAAACGATCCCAATAGCTGGTGAAACGCTCACTTCGGCGAGCTGATCGCCGACGCCATGGATTTGTAGGAACCCTTCGCCATCGACATGGATGATCTTGCCGGTGTCACGCCCGCGCTTGATTTCTCTTTTGGTTGTAGCCGAGCGTCCTCGGTCACTGATCCCAGTCACATTCTCGACATGCTGTGTTTTGAACGGGACTACGAGAAACACGCATGTCCGCGTCGTACACTGAACCGTCTCTGGGCTTCTTGCAAACGTCAGCCAAGACGCTGGAGCCATCATCGTTACGCCACCAGGGAAGACAACGCAGATAAGAAACACGATTACGTGTTGCAAGAACATTCCACCTAGCGTCGGACGATTTCCCTGAGTTTGCATTATTTTTCTCCATCGATAGCCGAGCGGTTTATGTCGAGGAGCAGGACTGTTGGTTTGGAATTAGGGCGTTCGCCGTGCCTTATCAACAGGTTTTGTTTGATGCATCCACGCAATAGAATAGAGGCCGCTGGAGGGGCCAATGCTATTGGATCAAATTAGTACTTTATTCGTGGCTGGCGCTTCGCAAGTTGAGGTTGGACAAAATAAGGATCAAGTTTCGGCCGCATACGGTCCGAGAAATCGTTGCCCGTTGAAATGTATTAGATGCGACGGCGAATCGGCAACCCATACCTCCGTTTCCCATGCAATATCAGCAAGATATTTCGCCATAATCGAGCGTTTGGGAAATGCAGTGACGTAAACGAGTCCCGCAGAAGAACTTTGAAACAAAGCGGTCAGTTCCTGATGCCGTTTTGCATCCATTGGACCATGGCTTGTAACTGACTCGACAAGCAACAACCAATTGCGAGATTCATAGTACAAAACAACGTCTGGCATCTTTCCGTGGTTGTCTACTTGAACACCGAGTACATTCAACAAAACTCGGTCAAAGAAAGCCATTTTGTCGCCGGTATCGCCTGCGTACACAAGTCGACTACCTGGCGCAAAGCGAGGCGCAAACTCCTCAATGACATCGCGAATAAGTTCACTGTGCCCGCCAGGGCTAAGTTCAAGCGTCTGTCCGCTCTCAAGTACAACGGGTACGCGAAGCAAGTTCCGATCACGTGCATAGCGATCTGCAAGTGTTCCCTTTACCGAAAGGAAAGCTCCCAAACGACTGCTCCAAGTCGGGGTTCCATATGACTTCAGCAAATCAACGGTCTCTGGTGCCAATTGGTAAACCGCTGCTGGACTGTTAACCGGGCGACTTGGAAGATCGGGATTATAGAGCACTAATCCCGCAGCCATGAACTGATGCATGGTCTGGCGACGGAATGTCTCCCGCGTGTTGGGTGCATACCGGACATCGTAATTTTCGAGAACCCAAGCCATGATCGGGGTTATCCCGATAAGTGGACAGCTTACATCCGCGAATAAATTGGCAGGACCAACATTTGCGAGCGCCAAAAGCGTCAAAGCGGATCTCGCATTGATCTGGGCTTTGGGAAGTCCGAGTGCTAAAAGTATCTCTGTTGCAGCAACTAGATTGGGATGATTCATTGATGTGATTTGCGAGTAGCATGGCGTCGCCCCATGTCCATCAAGGCATCGCGAGTTGGATAGGAAAGCGACCTTAGATCGGTTGCATTGACTTGAGTATGGCCATTAAACTCACGAAACCAGTCATCGACGGCTTGAGTATTAAGGAATGCAACAAGCCCGCGAGCCAAATCCTCCGGCAACGGCCCTCGATTTTCATGATAGATATTGAGATGGTTTTCGAAACCATACGGCAATTCAGGAAGCAATGCTGGATCAACCAACATCGCGACAACTCTCCGTTGTTCCTCCTTCGCCGTGAATCGCTTCACAGCTACATAGTGCCCTGGAGGAAAGAGCCATCGTTGAGTGGCATCATTGATCGCTATGCCGTTTGGCTTTTTGAAATCGGCTCGAGGCCACAATAAACACCCACCGGCAAAATGCCCTGGATACAGCAATGGAGCATCATCAGAACTAGCGGAACTTCGCAAATGTGTCTTCAAACGAAAATCAACAACGGGCCCCGTCGAAACGGTAACTCCAAGCTGCTGCAAGGTGCAGGTGTTCGCCGAAAGTGATTCATTGGCCTCTTGCCCCGCTTTGTTCGGTATACGGATAAATTTTTCCTCGTCTCCAGGATGCACAATCCTTTCGAATTCTACAAGCTCGGAACTCAAATTATCGAGATCCCTATTCGTTGACTTTGAAATCAAGACGGATCCTTGGGGAACTCCTTTCTGAAGATGAATGATAATGTTCTCTTGAAGTACATCGTCTTCAGCGAATGCGCTATCGCGGGCATCAAACAAATGAATTGAAATGATCGATGTTCGCTCAAGCATGAGGTTTCTAAACGGTCGATAGTACGGGCCATTGCAAAAGCTTCGCGGAACAATTGCGACAACCTCTCCCTCTCTCGCCAACAACTCGATCGACAACGCTAAGAATCCGGTATAGAGGTTAACGGTTTCAATGCCAACACTGGCGAGGGTTGCCCGCGTGCGACTTTTACTTCCGATCTTCTTATACGGCGGATTTAATATTGCATGAGTGTATCGACATTCATGCCGCCGAATTTGATTCGACGCTTCCTCAACAAAATCTCCTTCAATGACTTGAGTTTTTATGTTTCCGCATGCTTCCAACGCTTGCAAATTGGGCTCTAGCAATTTCACCATTGCGTTGTCCAGTTCGTAGGCATCGATCACTAACTGCGATGATTTAAAACGGCTTTGTTCCCATCGTTTAGCGAATGCTAAACTCAAAGCTCCCTGTCCTGCACCGGCATCTAGCAGAATGACCTTCTCCAATCGGTCTGCGCGAAACTGCTTCGCCATAAATTCGGCAATAGTCGAGGGCGTCATGAATTGCCCCAATTCGGACTTTCGCGACTCTGAAGTCCTTGTCGCGTCTTGCGAGATGCAAGTTGGCGAAACGGAGAGTGCAACGGAAGTGAACGTCGTCATGAGTATTCCGAGCTTGAAAGAGGGAGTAAATTTCCATTTCGACAATCCTCTACAAAAGCAAACGATGTTTAAATGGGGCTGCATTCCTCACCTCGTCACCATCGCGAGCACTTCCCGGATTCCGAAGACGACATCAGTTTATCCGAAAACCCCGTTTCCAAAAAGCGTACCAAATCGGATCGCTACCGATCCGACGGCCACCGACAACATGATTCGAATCGCTTCTCGGGCCGTCGCACCTCAACGCGTCTCAAGCAGGAAAGCAGTGATTCGTACACTGTCCGAGAACAGGCTTGAGGAGTGAGGCTAGAGAC
>JAIPFP010000130.1 GCA_021736575.1 Pirellula sp.
AGGAGATAGACATAGCGCTCGACACGTATCCGTACAATGGCACGACGACGTTGTGCGAGGGGTTATGGATGGGAGTACCGCCGGTGAGTATGTGCGGTCCGGTCCCTGCATCGCGGGTTGGAGCAAGCCTGCTGCATTCATTGGGAATGGTCGATTGGGTAGCAGAGACTCCCGAGGAATTCGTCGCGATCGCAAAGAGCAAGAGCCAGGACATCGACGGACTGGCAACGCTGAGGATGGGCTTACGTGAGCGATTCTCGCAGAGCACGTTGGGATCGCCCGAGAGATTTGCCCTGGAGTTCGAATCGGCCCTGGCCGAAGCTTATGCGGTAGCATGGGCCTCTGAGCCCGTGCGAGGCTAATAACTTAGCAAATGACGCACGGTGGCCGACGGCCTTGGCTTGGCGAACTTGGGCCTTCCAGACTATTGAATGGGGCGGAAGCCTTGGATGCGACCGCGTGGGGCAAGGCCTTGTACGTCGATGGGAGTATCCAGCAGATGAACTCCGACGTTGCCCGCCGAATCAAAGGCTTCCAATCGCAGATAAATGGTAGCCGGCAGGCTTGGATCCGCGGGCCATACGTAACGGCTATTGTTGCGAACACCGGTGGCGATCGTTTTCCAGGGACCGCTTGGGACCTCGGAATACGAAAGCGTGATTGGCCGCTCAGGAAAGTAATCGTCGGCCGCCCGATATTCGATGATCATCGAACCCGCTTGTTGACCCTTGCCATAGAGCGCGCTAATCAATTTTGCTTGTGGTTTTGTGGTATCCACTTGAATCCAAGCGTCGGCATTGTCACCATTGCGGGGACGATTCGAAGCTAGGCCATTTGCTCCAACGATGATCATCCGGAAACCAAATAATCCTTCCGCTTCGACCTGAATATCGAAAGGACTCGCTCGATCCGGATCCTGGCCCCACATTTGCCACGTTTGGCCCTCGTCCGTTGTACCCCAAAGCTCAACCGAGGAGATGGGGGATTCGGGCTCGTTCTCGATGCTATAGTCAAGGCTAAAGGTTTTACTGCTGCTGAAGAGGGGTTTAATGTTGTTGCGGAAAGTTGACTGACCCGCAATCCGATCCACCTTAGGTTCAATCTCTAGACTCGTTGTCGATGGTTTGAGCGATTCCTCGTTGGATTCTCGAACGATCAACGACTGGTCGCCGCGTTTGGCGACCAGACTAATACCTTTCGATGCAACGGCTTGTTCGTATTCTTCTTCGGTCATTTCGCGAACGGGCAATTTGCTTGCTCTCGTATCGGACCGAACGACACTATCGGTGGAACGCACTCCGTTTGGACCTGTGCCGAAGAGATTGCCATTGCTGCCATTGCTGCGTGCATCTGGGACATTTAGCACTTCGATTTTGGGCGAGGATGCTTTCGGTGGTTCGGCAATTCCGGTACCGATGGGTTGACTCTGAGCAAGGTCATTTGCAACGGGCGTGCGCGAGTCGCGAGTTTTGCCGCTGGCGAATTGTAAGCTATTGCTGAGGGCCGCAGAACGGGGCAGTTGCGGAAGCCGATTGACTTCGACGGTGTTCCCCGCTTTGTCCTTCGCTATGAGGCGAACGGCCAATTGGCGGGTGCCGTTGGGGATACTCCATGAAGCAGTGCCGAGCCAGGACCCTTTTTCGCGACCTGGAGACAACTGAAATTCGATGTCACGAGGCTGCGGTAAAGATTCCGTTTGGTAGGTAAGTTGAACACTCGCCGCATCCAAGGAAACGTCGCTGATCGCGAATTCTGCAAGCATCATGCCGCGTTGGTCGATGTCGATCATTAAGTTCGCCGTCGGCTTGTTGGTGTCGACAACAACACAGAGCGGTTCACCTGGGTTGTCAAAGCTCCTGCCTTGGTTATCCAATGTTTTGAGCCGGAACTTGTATTCGCCATCTGCTTGAGCGATGAATTGAAACTGTTTCGTTCGAACGTCGCCACGCGAATAGAGCGACCAATTCAAACCGCCGTTTTCCGAGTACTCCAATTGAATTTCGCGAGGTGTCTGCCCCGTCAGTTCGACGTTGAATGGAATGACGAAGTCAAGTCGAGGCCAGTAAACGCGAGCGTCGTCTTCAGGAGCCGAGCCCAGCCTAGACTGGGCCATCAAGCCATCACTATTTGTGATGCAGCATGCGACGGCAGTCAGCACCGATCTCGCAAGCCATCGTTGCAAGGCCACTCTCCGCATGGTCCGAAAGCCACCGAGTTGCTCAGATTGACAGCGCGATTCGATTTGGGTCATAGGATCACTAGCGGTATTGAGTTGCGGAAGAACGACCTTCGACGCGTTCGGGAGTCACGCGATCTAGGAGGCGGGAGAAGCGTTCGTTGTCTCGCTCAAACTCTTGGTAGTTCGCAACGTCAGCGAACAAATAGACTTTGCTAGAGTTGGGTTGAATGCAACCGAATTCGCACTTCCCATCGACCAGCATGCCTGTCTTAAAGAAATGAACAAGATCGAATCCGCTCAAACATGGAGTGTAGCGATCTGGTTCGCCGAGCAATGTTTGTCGTGCCTGTTCGCTTGCGCAGTGGTAAACGCGACCTCGATGCCGGACAGCAAACGAGGCTGAACCTCGTACCCATACTGCATCGCTCGATCGGCCGACCGATTCGACGAGCGTCACTGGGCAATAGCCTCCTAGCCCAACCGTTTCGGCGAGCACATGAAGCGGTGCGGCAGGTACTTCAAGGGGTTTTTTAGCGAGGTAAGGATTATCGATGACGCGAGGTTGTTTCATCGGCGATGCGTGCGCCACTGATTGTTTCAGCGGCGATGCGTGCGCTGCTGATTGTTTCAGCGGCGATGCGTGCGCTACTGATTGTTTCAACGGCGATGCGTGCGCTGCTGGAGGCAAAGCCGATTGAGTGATTCGTTGGGGATCTGAGTTGTTCGTCGATGACGCGGATTGGCTCTTGGTCGGCTGGAAAGTTGTGTTCGCATAGACCGTTTTTTCGGGTTGAGCTTGTGGGGCATCAGCGACGAGAGCACTCACCTTTCCTCGTTGTGTGTTTTTGGCAATTGATTCGCGTTCAAGGGACCAATCGCGATGATGCAACGCGATTCGCTGAATCTTCTTCGTGTACACCGTTGGATCCTGATCGCTGACGCCTCGATAGAGCTCGTCACCATTGGAATACAAGTAAACGTCCGTTGGCCAACGGTTTACGTTGTATTTCGTCGCCAAGTCTTTGCGTTTCTCAGCATTGATCTTGACCGCTACTACATTTTCATTGATCGCGGCGACGAGCGATGGATCGTGAAATGTCTTTTTGTCCAGAAGTTTGCAAGGTGGACAATAATCGCCATAAAAGTGCAAAAGTAAAACACAATTTGCGGAAGCTGCTCGCTCAACGGCGGCATCGTAGTCTTCGGTCCAAGCAATCTCCTGCTCAACGGAGAAGGCGGGTGCGGACGCCAATCCAAGCATTAGAGTAATGCATGCAAAAAACTTTTTGCAGCCGAAACCCGCGATCGAAACTTGATTGAACATGGAGCAACCCTTTTGTCCGAGGCCCCATTCGGTTCAAATGCCGAAAACGAACGACCTTGACAATTGCATCGGTTGCGACGCGTACTTGACTCGATAGGAAGTGGACGGAATCAACAAAATTTTCAGATTGTGCCGGTTGGGGAGCTTTCCCACTTGACATGTGAACATATTTACATGACACTTCAAAACCGTAGTAGTTGTTTTGCCAGAGAGAAACAAGACCATTCTCTGCCAAATGATGCCATTAGGCGTCTTGCACACGGCAACTGCTCTCGCTGAATGTCATCCACGGAAAGTTACCGATCGAGCCCGCTGGCTTGATCACCCTCCCGAATATCTGCTTGATGGACCGTTTTTGTTTCGTCAGGTGGCGGATGTCAAATGCAATTGTCTGCTGGCGGAACTGATCGGCAAACACTGGAGCTTTTTCCGACTCAGCGCCCTCCGATTGTTCAGAGCGTTTAGGCGCCCTAGTCCTCGTTACCACTTCTTGCAAAAACTGCCAAAACCATTTTGGGGCACGGAGGGGCAACATTTTTGTTTCCTGTTTGGATTTTGAATCTATGCCCAAGAAGAAGCGTTTCCGTTCTCGTTTTCAGAATGATGATCAAGGTAGTCCAGGTGGCGTAGGTGGCGGCGGAGTCGCCCCCCGGCCAAGGGCCAAAAAGCCACGCCGTCGATACGGCCCGAACTACCAACAAGCCTTCACCAAGCCAGAGGACGAACAAGGTGAGGTCGCGGTCAACGAAGAGGGTGAACCGATTCCGACGGATGAAGGAGACTCGCCTGCCGAAGAACCGGGGCAAGAGTTTTATGGCTTACTCGAAATGCATCCAAACGGTTATGGCTTCCTACGCTCTTCTTCCAATAATTACTCCCGAGAGCGAACCGATCCTTTTGTTCCAGGAACGATGATCGAAAAATTTCGGTTGCGACAAGGGCTAAAGATTCGCGCGATTATGCAACAAACGCGCCGCGCCCAAGGCCCTCGCATCAAAGAAATCATCGATGTCGAAGGGATGAAGCCAGAAGAATATGTGAACGTCAAGAACTTTGACCAACTCACGGCTATCAATCCGGAACGCTGGCTAAAATTGGAAGTTGGTGCCCAACCGATTACCAACCGCGTTATCGATTTGCTGGCGCCCCTCGGTCGCGGACAACGCGCTTTGATCGTCGCACCGCCGCGCACAGGCAAGACGATCATGTTGCAAAATATTTCTAAAGGAATTGCTCAAAACTATCCCGAAATAGAATTGATCGTTTTGCTCATCGACGAACGCCCCGAAGAAGTGACCGATATGCGTCGCTGCATCGAACACGGGGAAGTGATTGCGAGTAGCCTTGACGAGGATGTCGATTCGCACGTGCGTTTGAGCCAATTGGCGGTGGATCGGTGCAGACGTCTGGCCGAAATGGGCAAGGACGTCTTCATGCTCATGGACTCCATCACGCGACTAGCCAGAGCGTTCAACAAATGGGTCGGAAACAGCGGAGCAACCATGTCCGGTGGTGTAAACATCAAGGCGATGGACATCCCCAAGAAGCTATTTGCGACCGCGCGTTGTTTCGCCGAAGGGGGCTCGCTAACGATCGTGGGAACAGCACTCATCGATACCGGTTCGCGAATGGATGAACTCATTTTCCAAGAGTTCAAAGGTACTGGTAACATGGAACTCGTACTCGATCGAAAACTCGCGGATCGCCGCGTTTGGCCTGCGATCGACATCTCGCAATCCGGCACGCGCCGCGAGGAATTGCTCCATGATCCAGACACGTACCATTCGGTAACCATGATTCGTCGGACTTTAAACTCAATGCACCCAGTCGAAGCGATGGAGCAACTCACCAAGCAGCTTTCTCGTTTCCAAAGCAATGCAGAGTTTCTTAAGCTGATTGCAAACGCGAAGATCATGGACTGATGCTTGACGCATCTTCGATTGGCATGGCAGAGCAACGCGACGAACGGTTTCCAAAAAACGTTCGTCTAGTGAGCCAAAAGGATTTTGATCGCGTGTTCAAAATCGGAACCGTTACAAGCGATTCGGTCCTCGTCATTCATGCCTGCTGCAATGAACTAGAATGGACGCGAATCGGTTTAAGCATCTCAAAACGTGTAGGCAATTCGCCAATTCGAAATCGATGGAAGCGATTGATACGGGAGGCATTTCGAAAACAGAAATTCGATTTGCCACAACGCCTCGACATCGTCGTGCGCCCCAAGCGCGGCGCTAGTCCCGATTACCAACAGATCACAACATCGCTCTTGAGGTTGTGCACACAACTCGGTGGTAAACTCGGCAGAAAGCCGTAACGATCGGGACTATCTCAGCCGACTCGCTTCAGAAGGTCGGTTGCGGGTGCCTCAGAATCCACAGCCTCAACCTGCTTGCTGCGTGTGCCGGCGATTAAGACATAGAGCGATGGCACAACAAACAGGGTGAACAACGTTCCAATCCCCATGCCAGCAACCAGTACGATGCCGATGCTGTTTCTTGCTTGAGCACCGGGCCCGGTTACGAAGACCAATGGCATATGCCCTAGGATCGTCGCAGCGGAAGTCATCAGAACCGGACGCAATCGCGTTTGAGACGCTTCTACTGCCGCCCGCCATTTCGTGCGTCCAATTTCTTGAAGATGGTTGGCGAATTCGACAATCAGTATTCCGTTTTTGGCAACCAGACCAACCAAGGTAATCAACCCGACTTGAGAATAGATGTTGATTGTCGTCAAGCCCAAGAACGTAAGTGCCAGCGCACCGGAGATCGCCAGCGGAACCGAACCAAGCAAGACAATGAGCGGGTCGCGAAACGACTTGAATTGAGCCGCCAAAACCAAGTAGATCAACACTAACGCGATCCCAAGCGTCATGGTCAGTGTCGAGCCTTCTCGGCGAATTTGTCGAGACTCGCCTGCATAATCAATGACGGCGGCGTCCCCCGCCACTTCGCGAGCGATGGCCTCCATCACGGTCAGTCCAGCCTCTTTCGTTAGGCCTGGCAACATGGCTGCATTGATGTGAACGGCACCTTGCTGTTGGAAACGGTTTAAGACGCGAGGGGCGGTCAAGGGCACTATTTTGGCAAACGTCGAAACCGGAATGAGTTGACCACTCGGTGTTCTGATTTTGAGATCCATCAGCGAGCTTGTCGACTGTCGGTCGGCCTCGGAGAGTTGCGGGATGACTTGATAGGAACGATTGAAGTAGTTGAATCGGTTGACGTAGCCTCCGCCCAGCAGGACACCTAGCTCCTGAGCTATTGCCGCCAGATCCAGCTTCAGATCAGCGACACGTTCTCGATCGATAATGACTTGGGCTTGTGGCAAGTCGATTTTGAGATCGGAATCTACAAATAGGAAGATATTCTTTTCGGTGGCCCTTTGCGTGATTTTGTTTGCGATTTCAAGCATGCGTTCGATGGGCTGATCGCTTTTGAGAACCATTTCGACATCGAAATTGGATGCGACTGGCAGCGGTGGAATCAAAATGGGAAAGGGTTTAAGGCCGGGCACTTTGGATGCCAAGCCAAATGCTTGCCCCAGCATTGCGGAGGTGTCTCGCTGTCCTTTCAATTGCCTTTCATGCCAGTCCTTGGTAATCACGCCTCCGAATCCGCTGTTGGATCCAACCAGCGCCCACATGTAGTCGGTCTCAGGCATGGCATCGAACTGTGTTGCCAATTGAGTCGCCCATTGTTTCGTGCTGTTCAGTGTTGCGTCAGGCGATGCTTGCAGCATCACTGCAATGGACCCTTGGTCTTCGACAGGCGCCAATTCTTTGCCGGAGTAATGGTAGAAAGGGATCGCAGCGAGTCCGATCAAAAGGGTTGACAATGCGATTGCCCAGCGCAGGCCTAGGGCACCTTCAAGAACGGTCCCGTAAACGCGTTGGATCTGATCGAAAATGGTATTGACGAGTCTGGCCAAGGGGCCTTCTTTTCCCGAAGCGCTCAGCATCTTGGCACTCATGATCGGCGACAGAGTTACGGCCACGATACCGGATAGCACAACAGCGGCAGCCAGAGTAAACGCGAACTCACGAAACAACATGCCGGTCAATCCACCTTGAAATCCGATCGGCGCGTAAACAACCGCCAGCGTAATCGTCATGGCGATGATCGGCCCGACCAACTCGCGTGCTCCTATCAAAGCGGAATCAATCTTGCTATTCCCCTCGCGAATGTGTCGCTGAACATTTTCCACGACCACAATGGCATCATCGACCACGAGCCCAACCGACAACACAATCGCGAGCAGTGTTAGCAGGTTGAGAGAGAAGCCCAGCAAATACATAAGGATCGCAGCGCCGATCAACGAAACCGGCATCGCAATCAGCGGGACGATTGCTGTCCGCACTGAGCCCATGAATACGAACACCACGATGCCTACAATCGCAATGGTCTCAACGAGGGTTTTCGAAATTTCGCTGAGCGCATCGCGCATGAATTTAGTCGCATCGAATGCCAGTTGCATATCGATGTGGGCGGGCAGCGTCGGTCGAAGCTTGTCCATCGCCAATTTCAATTGGTTCGCGACGGCTATCTCGTTCGTGCCAGGGAGCGGCCACACGGATACGTAAACCGCCTCGCGCGATCGGTACATGGCAGTCATTTGGGACTCTTCAGAACCCATTTCTACCTTGGCAACATCTTCGAGTCGAATGACCGCCCCTTCGTTCTGAAATACGATCAAGTTTTTGAACTCGTCGACGGTCTTTAGGTCCGTATCGGTTAACAGGTCGACTTGAACCGTATCGTTCTTGACCCGTCCGATCGCTGCCAGATAGTTGTTTCGCCGCAGCGCGTTGAACACATCGCCAGGTGTCAGGTTTAATTCCGAGAGTCGCTCGGGCGAAATCCAGATACGCATGGCGGGCGTTCGACCACCCTCGACTCCAACGCGTTGGACGCCTTCGATCGTCGTGAGCTGAGGTTGGACCACGCGATTTAAATAATCGGTAAGGCCCGCAATATCGAATTCATCCGAGGTAAAACTTAGGTAAAACGACGCATACGGACGATCGGCACGCTGGATGTTCACACTCGGCGGCTCGGCTTCCGCAGGTAATTCACGCCTTACTTGTTGCAGGCGAGTGTTGATTTCAGCCAAGGCGGTCGTCGCATTGTGGTTGAGCTTCAAATGGAGCGTGATGGTACTGATGCCCGCCGTGCTGACGGAATCGATGAAATCAATACCTGCGATGGAGGAGACTGCCTTTTCAATCGGAGTGGTCAAGAATCCTCGGATGTTTTCGGCGCTTGCACCGATGTAGACCGTTGTGATCTGGATCGAAGTGCTTTCCAGCTTTGGGAATTGCTGGATCGGTAGCAACTGGGCTGCGCGCAAGCCGATTAGCACCAGCATAAGATTGACCACGATGGCCAAGACGGGATGTTTGATAAAGATGTCGGTAAAGGACTTCATGGCTTACCCTTTCCCACTTTGACATCCAATTCAGGCTCGATTACCCATACCTTGTCGCGCAGCTTGAACGATCCCTCGGTCACGATCGTTTGGTCTGGGGTCAGGCCACTCAGGATCGACACATTCTGGCCGATGGTTTTGCCTGGGATAACCGTTTGAGGGTGCACTCGAAGTTTGCTTGTGTCGTTAGGATCTGGGGTGACTACATAGACAAACGCACCCTCGGGAGATCTGCGCAGCCCGGAAGCCGAAATCGTGACGGCTTCGGTTGACGGTCCAAAATCCAATTCGACTCGAACGGAATCGTTCGGTTGAAGCATGGCGGGCGGATTGTTGAGTTTGGCTCGGGCTGAAAGATTGCGAGTCGTTCGATCGGATTGAGAATCGATCGCGATGATCGTGGCGGGAAGCGACTGCGGTTCGACCGCAAGAGTGATTTCGTCACCAACATGCACTTCGTCCGCCACTTGTTGAGGCATCATGAAATCGATGTGAACGTAGTCGTCGATCCCTTGCAACATGGTTATCTGCGTTCCTTCGGGCAAGTACTGTCCTTTTTGAATGTCGAATAGACCTGCCTTGGCGAGGAATGGGGCTCGCAGCGTCTTCTTGCGAATGATCGCGTTAATACGCATCACATCGGCTTTTGCTTGAGAAAGCAAAGCTGTAGCTTGCTCTAATTCAAGCTCGCTAATGGCGCGCGCATCGGCAGCCTTTTGAGTCCGGTTGAAGGTCGATTCCGCGATTTTTTGAACCGCTTCGGCGCCCGCCAATTGGGCTTCTTCCACGCTTGTGTCGAGCTTCAACAACAATTGATTCTCTTGGACCACTTGCCCAGATTCGAACGAGACGTCGGAGACGGTACCTACCACTTCGGTCCGCAACTGAACGGAGCGAGGGGCCAATATCGTGCCGACGGTGGTTGACCGTTGGCGAATGGAAACTTGCGCTGGATTTGCAAAGCGGACAATCTCAGGTCTTTCTGGGTTGTCCGGAGGTGGCGCCGACATCATACGAACCTTGAGCAGCCCGATGGCTACTCCTGTCCCGACCACAATGGCCAGCAAGACGATCGATCCGAATATTGTTTTTAACATGAGTCAGCTTGGTGCATGGTGTTTAGTGCTTGGTGCTTGGTGCTTGGTGGTTGGTGGTTGGTGGCTCGGGATCATTACTTAGTACGATTTCAAATCCCCCAATTGCACGGCGGTGGTAAAGACTTGAATAGGGACGGTCATGCCATAACGTCGATAGATCTTGTTCAATCGTGACGTATCGAGCGGGTTAGCATCGATTTGGCGTATGCAAATGCGAGTGACCTGTGACGGATGTTTCGATGCGAGTTTCGCGTAAATTTCTGGATCCCTCTCGCCACTGTCACCAACCAACACGAAGGATCGCTCGGGTAGCCTGCGAATAAGACTGCGGATGATGCCTCCCTTGCTCTTGCGTCGAAGGATTTGCCATCGCTTGAAGATCTCGTCTCGCAAACGAAACCATTTCAGATGCATACTGCCCAACGGGAAGCGTTCGTCGATCAGGAATTGATTGACTGCATCGTAAATCTGCCATGGGCTGCTGCTCACATAGTGAAACAAAGCGCCTTGCTCGGCCCACATCTGGTATGCATTCGCCATACCGTCAATGGACGCAAATGGTTCGGCAAACGTTCGTTGCAACATCCGACGTCGGCTGTTGACTTCCGTTTGCTTGATGGTGTCATCGATGTCGGTAATAACACTAACTCCGGTCCGTTCGGCCAAAAAGACAGGGCTGCTTGTTTGCCCGAGTCCATCGTCCCATCGTTGCAAGAATTCGGATTCTTTCTCTTTGCTGTCCTTGCTCGGAAGTAAGCCATAAGTTCGGAAGCCTTGTAGTTGTTTTGCGGTGAGGTCAAGTTTGCAATTAAACAGACCGCTGGTTTTGGACTTACGGCGCAAAACATAGTGCTGACCGGCAAGTTCCACCTGCACACGTGCACCTGCGATAGGAGCTGCCAAGAATCCTCGGATGCGTTGTTGAAACAATTTCCCTTGGGCAACGTCATTTGGAATATGGAGGGCGCGAATCAAGCCACGCAACATCAGACGTTTTCCGAAGCTCGCCGGAGCAGACTGGGATATGCGGCCTTGGATTTGAATTCGCCACAGCGAATCTTTGGCAATCGGATAGCCGAATGTTGGAAATAGTTGAACTTCCGTATCCGAGTCATTGCGGATTGCCTCGTCGGGACTCATCCGCAATATTTCGGTCTTTTTTTGTTCCATCGGTCCATCGACGGCAGCCATGGGCTTGCGACTAGTCATTGGTTGTGAAAACGGTTTCAAATAGAACAAATCACTACGATTGGACAGCCACTGTTGTGCGTGTTTCAATGGACTTGTAGATAGCTTCGATGGCCAGCAAGTCCTTGAGCCCTTCTTCGCCGGCAACCTTCGATGGCTTGTTCTCTAAAATGCACTTCGCAAACTCATCCATTTCGGTTGCGAATTGATCTTGTTGAGGTAGTTCGACTTTGCCCTTGGAAGTTTCCATCCGGTTGTTGGTATAGCTATAGGCAGGGTCCATTCGGATGAAGCCATTTTCCGTGAACGCATTGAATCGATTGAGTCCGTTGAAGTTGTAGCTGGTGCTGCAATAAGCCAGCGCACCCGACGGAAACTTCATAAGCCATGTTATTGATTCGTCAACCTCGGCAAATTTGATCGCGTCGGTTTTCGTTTCCTGTGCCGTAATCATGGTTGGTTCTTCGCGGAGCAAGCAACGACACGCTTGCAATGCGTAGATCCCCACATCCATCAATGCACCACCTCCAGCCAGTTTCTTTTTCAATCGCCATTGAGTTGGATCGCCGATCTTAAATCCAAAACCAGCCTCGATCATCTTGATAGCACCGAGTTCCTTATTGTGTGCCATTTCCGCGCTTTTCAGATGATGGGGTTCGTATTGGCAGCGATATCCGATCGCGAGTTTTCGATCGGCTGCTTTGCAGGCTGCGATCATGTCGCGGCAATCGGCGGCGGTGTTGGCCATTGGCTTTTCGCACAGGACGTGCTTGCCCGCTTTTGCCGCTCGGATCGTGTATTCGGCGTGCATGCTATTGGGTAGAACAATGTAGATAACATCGACCGAATCATCCGAGGCGATCTTATCAAAACTCTCGTAGTTGTAGACGTGATCGCGATCGATCCCGTACTTATCAGCCCACTTTTTTTCTTTTTCGGGGGTGCCCGTAACAATCGCGGTTAGCTTGCAACGGGATGAATTCAACAGTCCTGGAGCGATTTGATTGGTGGCAAGTCCCCCCAATCCGACGAGAGCAAATCCCAGTTTCTTATTTTCGTTGGCGTGGGTTGGAGCCGAAAAGAAACCCCCTTGTGTGAGTCCGGCGGCAACGCCAGCAGAAACGCCAGCAGAAACGGTGGTGCTGATAAAATCGCGTCGATTGGTGCTGATTTGTTTCATTTTTGGTGGATTCTTGAACGGAGTTAGGAAACGGGGGGAACGCAAAGCGTATTTCGCCGTTGGGTGGCGAGGGCTCAATGGCAATCACTTTTGTTGGGTAATAGCGCAAGCTTTACAGGGGTGAGGATCCGCAAATCGCTTAGAAATTCACCAGGTGGCCCGCGCCGCACCTCTACACGAACACTTCTTTGAACCGAAAGTGCTTACCGTTGGGCGAACGTTCAGCCGCTTCGATCCCGCCAATTCTAGTCGAAATCAGTTGCGGCTTCTACGGTCAAACAAATCCCAGGCCTGTCCGAAAGCTCCTGCAATTGGCAAAATAAGCCAACCATTAACCGCAAACTTGCCCACAACTGGTCGAACGGAGCATGCGGGGATTTGTGGGCTTTCCAGGAAAGAGTTACAATTCCGCGAGACATTACGACTCATTCACCGCAAAACCGAGATCGTTTTCCCGTGTCCTAGGCAGTTTCTTTTCAAATTCTCCTCCAAATGGAGTAACTCCGTGCGAACCAATGTATCAGCCCGTCATGGCCACCTCAAACCAGAAGACCAGGCAATAATCGTTGAAAAGGTTGAAAAGGTGCGTCGGTTGTTCGATCGAATTAGCGCGATTGAAGTCACGGTTGATCTTGAGCACCTCGATAAACCAACGGTCGAAATCAACGTTTCTGCCGAACATGTGCACGATTTTGTGGCGACCGCCCAGTCGAATTCGATCCTCTCTTCGCTCGATTTGTGCATCGGCAAAGTGGAGCAACAGATTCGCAAGCACAAAGAAAAGGTCACCGAACACAAGGCCGTCGGCATCAAACATGCCGGGGGCGAAGAAGTTTAGGCTCCATATATCCCTGTTTCCAAGTCTCATTCATTTCATCATTCGATCTCCGCTATTCGGTCCAACCATGTGCCGGAGGGGAATCGCTGGTTAGTTGCAAGGGTCCTCAAGTAATGAAGTTTTCTGTTTTTATATCCCCGAAAGCGATTCGAGCAGAACTGGCTGCGACGACCAAAGAAGGCGTGATCGCGGAATTGGTTCATGCGTTGGTGGAAGCTGGCGAAATCAAGGCTGCCGACCAAGAAGACATCATCAAAGCGATCATGAAGCGTGAAGAACTGGGTAGCACCGGCATCGGCCGTGGTGTTGCTGTTCCTCATACAAAACACGCAAGTGTTGGAAAACTGATTGGAACCGTCGGCGTTAGCCAAACCGGCTTGGACTTCGAATCGCTCGATGGGCAAGTCGCATCGTTATTCTTTTTGTTGGTTTCTCCGCCCGATCGTCCTGGCGATCACCTAAGAGCCCTCGAAAATATTTCGCGGCAGTTGCGAGATGACACTTTCTGCCGATTCTTGCGTCAATCGACTACGCCCGACGACATTGTGCAGTTGTTGGAAGAAGCTGACGGAAACCAATTCGGCGCATAGTGAACCGTATGACATGGGAAATCAAACAATGCGCTGTGACCGTTCGAAATCCAGAAGGTTTGCATATGAGGCCTGCCCTCAAAATTGTCCAGGCCGCGAATGGTTTTCAATGTCAGATCGAATTGGAACGTGCTGGTCAAATCGCCGACTGTCGCAGCATGTTGAGTCTCCTAACTCTAGGCGCTCCTCAGGATTGCGAGCTGCTTTTGCGAGCTCAAGGTCCTGATGCGGATGAAGCGATCCGCGTGATTAGCTTGATGTTCAGCCAGCAGTTCGACGAATAAAATGTCGAACCAGCGACATAGGATGGTATCGAGAGTCTCGGAGATTTTCGAACTAGGTGTTTTTCGAACCAACCGTTATTAACACGGACGCGGTGACGCGTTTACCAAACCAGATAGATCATTTCAGCATGCTGGAATTGCAAGGCATCGCGGTATCGCCCGGTGTCGCGATTGGACGAGCACTCGTGTTTGATCGCGAGGGCTACCGAATTACTCGTTGCTTGGTCGCCGTCGGTGAAGACGAACGCGAGTGGCAGCGGTTCGTAGATGCGGTAAGGCAGGCAAGTCTCAAACTCGAGTCCAATCGACAGTCTACCGCAGACAAACTTGGCGAACGAATCGGCGATATCTTTTCTGCCCAGTTGCAAGTCCTCAGCGATCCACAATTGCAAACGGAACTGGAAAGCCTCATTCGAAAGAAGGCTTATTCTGCAGAATACGCGGTTAGCGAAGTCTTTACGAAATATGCTGCAGCATTTCGCAAGTCGACGAGTTCCTTTCTCTCGGAACGAGCTGCCGACATACGCGACGTTGAGCGATCCCTGCTGGAGGCATTGACCGGCCAGCCGATGGCGACCCTCAAAACGTTACCTCACGAAGCGATCGTCGTCAGCCATGACTTGACTCCCGGGGAAACGGCTAGTTTCGACCCGGAGAAAGTGCTTGGCATATGTACCGAGGCGGGTGGCTCCGGCGGTCACACCGCCATCGTCGCCCGCGGGATGGAAATTCCTGCCGTGGTCGGCGTTGGGAATTTCCTGCATAACATCCGCAGTGGCGACGAAGTGATCATCGATGGCCACTTAGGTCGAATCATCGTTTCGCCCAACGACGCAACTCGCGATCGTTACAAAGAGCGGCGTTTATTTCGCGAATCGATCGCCACCCAGTTGCAGGAGATTCGGGATTTACCAGCCAGCACCAGCGATGGTGTTCGCATCGAGTTGATGGCCAACCTCGAGTTTCCTAACGAAGCCGCGTCGTGCGTCGCTCGCGGGGCCGACGGTGTTGGTCTATATCGAACAGAGTTTCTCTATTTGGGGCGCGATCAAGAGCCCACAGAAGAGGAACACTATCAAGCATATGCGCAAGTAGTTCGCGATATGCAAAACCGCCCAGTTGTCATTCGCACACTCGACTTAGGTGCGGACAAAATGGGTATGACGATGTTGGCAGAGCCGGAAAATAATCCATTTCTCGGTCTGCGCAGCATTCGTTTGAGTCTTCGTAACCCACCGCTTTTTCGCATTCAAGTCCGCGCCATATTGCGAGCGGCTTGTCTGGGGGATGTGCGTGTGATGTTTCCTATGATCACGACGCTCGATGAACTGAGAAGCGCCCGCTTCTTGCTCCGCTCGGTGTCGGAAGATCTTGCAGCCGAAGGCAAACACATTCAATGCGCCGTTCAAGTCGGGATGATGGTCGAGGTTCCTGCGGCGGTTCTGATGCTGGATCGTTTCATTGATGAAATCGATTTTGTAAGTATCGGCACAAATGACTTGACGCAATATACGCTTGCCGTAGACCGCAGCAACGACTCCGTTGCTGATCTCTACCAGGCGTGCGATCCGGCAGTTCTTCGGTTGATCCAACGAACTCATCAGATTGCATCGGAGAAAAAGAAATCGACCAGCGTCTGTGGCGAGATGAGCAATAATCCTGCTTACGCGCTGCTGCTGGTCGGAATGGGAATTCGAACGCTGAGCTTAGCTCCAGCCGCGATTCCAATCCTCAAGAAAGCGATTCGCTCGGTCACCATCGGCCAATGCGAAGCAATGGCATGGCGAGCGCTACGTCTTTCGACGGCTCGCGAAGTCGACGCATTCTTGATGAATCAATTAGCAGGGCTCGTGCCCGAAATCGTATTGCAAGCATAAACATCAAAACAAATTCACCATCCACACGATTGGCCCGCTCGCATGGTTTGTTCAAACTGTTCGACCGAGGCCAAAACAAGATGATGACAATCGAAAGGAACCAACAGTACCGATGAAGAAGGAAATGCTCATCAATGTCTCCCAAACCGAAGAATGCCGAATCGCCTTACTGGAAGACGGAGTTTTGGAAGAACTATACACCGAACGCACAAGCCAAAACAATTGGGTTGGCAACATTTACAAAGGCAAGATCGTTAACATCGAGCCAAGTATACAAGCTGCATTCGTCGACTTTGGTGTCGGTCGAAACGGCTTCCTCCACATAAGTGACATCGAAGCTCAGTACTTTCGCCAAGCAGGCTACGATCCAGACGAAATCATGGACGGATCGTACTCCGACGTTGACGACGACAATTCCGATGAGGAACCAGAGGAAGTTGCAGACGATGATGACGTGGATGAGGACGGCGAAAAAGCCCCGCGTGGAAATGGGCGAAACGGACCCCGCCGTCGCAACAACAAACTGAGAAGCGGTCGACCGCGTTTCAAGCCGCCCATTCAAGAGATCTTTCGTCGTGGCGATGAAGTCCTTGTGCAGGTCATCAAAGAAGGAATCGGCACCAAGGGACCAACGCTGTCAACCTACATTAGCATTCCAGGTCGCTACTTGGTCTTGATGCCGGCATTGGGTCGCGTAGGTGTCAGTCGCAAAATCGAAGACGATGACTTGCGTCGCAAGCTTCGCTCGATGATGCTCGACCTGCGTTTGCCAAAGGGTGTCGGGTTCATCGTTCGTACGGCTGGCTCCGAGCGAACACGCAATGAGCTTTCTCGCGATGTGGCCTATTTGCTTCGATTGTGGAAGGTGATCGTCAAACGCATCAAGACGGCACCTGCTCCTTGCGATGTGTACGAAGAGAGCGATATCCTCATTCGAACGATTCGCGATACGTTTACCGAAGATATCGATTCGGTCGTCATCGATCATCCCGAAGCCTACAAACGAGCAAAAGAGTTTGTAGAGCTCGTGATGCCGCGAGTTGCTGACCGAATTGAAATGTACGACGGACGAGAGCCACTGTTCTACCGATACAAACTGGAACAAGAGATCAATCGCATTCACCAACGTATTGTACCGCTCAAGGGTGGCGGCTCGATCGTTATCGATCAAACGGAAGCATTGGTTGCCATCGACGTCAATAGCGGTAACTTCCGAGGCGGCGACGAGAATGCAGAAGAGAATGCATTCCACCTCAATATGTCCGCAGCAAAAGAAATTGCTCGGCAGCTTCGGTTGCGGGATCTCGGTGGAGTCATCGTGAACGATTTTATCGATATGCGAAAAGAGTCCCACCGACGCAAAGTAGAAAAAACCTTGCGCGATGCCATGCTTCGCGAGAAAGCCCGCACGAAGATCCTACGCACAAGCCCTTTCGGATTAATCGAAATGACGCGTCAAAGGATTCGGCCGAGTTTCA
>JAIPFP010000131.1 GCA_021736575.1 Pirellula sp.
CTTCTTGTCGAACCACGGTAAGTAACCCAATTCTCCATAAAGGGTGGGCATACCGAAACAGCATCCTCCCTTTTCAATAGTGCAAACGACTCCTGAATCAAGATCCAGCCATCCTGCTTGTCCATCGTTGCCCCACAGGCCCTTAAAATTCTTCCATTCAAGATTGTTTAGCCTAAGGCCAATCTGCACTTTGCTCCAGCGTAAAGCCCCCGAAGTCGGCTCAAACGAGTAAAGTTCGGTTTGACATTGAAACGGTGGTGTATCAAAAACGGTGAACTCAGAAGTCGACATTCCAGAGCAGCGGGTTCTTCGATGTAAACACAGCACGAGATTGTTTTCGGAGCGTGCGAGAAACACAAAAGCCTCTTCTTGGGGCGCTCCAGGCCATGCGGGTTTCTCCTCTGCCCATGGTTCAAGCGGAGGTCGTTGATGCACGTACTCCCATAGTACCTTGCCGGTCCGCATACATCGCGCAACTAATTTAGCGCTTTCTGGGGCGTCGTAAAAGATCTCTGCAACAACTTGATCTTTCAAACCGACCCAAAGCCTTGTACCCCAAAAAAGAAGGCTAGAAAAAACATCAATGGATGGGTCCACGTTTCCATCCGGCGCATTCCGCGTCACGCACCAATTCACTTTCCCTGTTTTCAGTGAGCAAAGCGCAAGAAAGTCAGTCTTTCGCACAAAACAATGATCACCTGCCGTCATTACCTCAAGATCGCCCAGGATATCATCACGAGTCAGACTCTCATCAAATGGGGGCAACGAATCAAAGGCAAGGGTTTTCACAAAAGACAATCCGAACAAGACCGAACCAATCGCAGTTTAAACGCTCTCTCATTCTACTATACAGGAATGTTCGCCTGGGAGCGGACTCGGCCTCCAAAGCCGATGGACAGTGTTCGAATCACTGCGTTCCTGCTGATGCAAGTCAATCACGCATTAGCGCTATAAATTCAGGGCATTTACAAGTCGCATCAGCTTTTTTCTAGACTAGGTAGCACCGGTCTGGGGTGACGTCTGGGGTGACCGGTGCGAGATAAATTCCAAACGATCCCGACTGGTCAAAAGTCCACGTCGACACAGCCGTCTTCAATCTCCTCGCGGCTCCGGTGTGCGTCGACCTACGCGTGCATGGCATCGAACAAATGGCGTTCGGCATGCCAAAACGATACACGTGATAAGTATTGGGGATGTCTCCGGTCCGTCGGGGACTCAGAATTTCAAAACGATTTTCACTGATGCGAATGGCGAGAACTTGCTTTCGGAAAGTGGATATTTGATGTCCGACGGGCTGATCTCTGGCTAGAATCTCCGAAGTTCAGATATTCCGTGAAAGCAAATTTCACATTGCAGATGTCGCTTTCCGGGGATTCATGCAATGCGAAAAAACATTTTCGAATACGTCGAGAATCCTGTGTGGAAATAGTCAATCAATAGCGAGGCATCAACAGTGAAACGATTCGAGCATCTTCTTCTCTTTGCATTTTTTGTTGTCGTTGGCTCAGGCCAGTTGTTCGCTCAAACCTCGAAACCCAACATACTTGTCATTATGGGTGACGATGTTGGCTGGATGAACGTAGCTTCCTACGGTGGTGATATCTTGGGGGTCAAAACCCCAAACATCGATCGCATTGGAAAGGAGGGTATTCGTCTTACATCCTTCTACGCCCAGCCAAGTTGCACCGCCGGCCGCGCTGCGTTCCTCACAGGTCAACTGCCGGTTCGCACGGGATTAACGACAGTCGGCACGCCAGGATCGCCTGCCGGTTTGCAAAAAGAAGACATCACGTTGGCGGAAATCCTTAAGTCGAAAGGATACTCGACCGCTCAATATGGCAAGAATCATCTTGGCGACCTTGAAGAACATCTTCCACATCGGCACGGTTTTGATGAGTATTTCGGCAACCTATACCATTTGAACGGCAATGAAGACCTCGAGGATCCAGACCGTCCAACTGATGCTGAATTTCGAAAAAAGTTTGATCCACGCGGAGTCATTTCGGGCACCGCCGATGGTCCAACAAAGGATGAAGGTCCGCTGACAACAAAGCGGATGGAAACCTTTGATGATGAGATCGTATCCAAGTCGCTCGACTTCCTGGATCGCAAAGCGAAAGACAAAAAGCCATTCTTCCTATGGCATTGCGCAGCGCGATTACACGTATTCTTTCATTTCAAGGATGGAGTACGAGGCAAGTCGCGAGCAGGACGCGAAGATGTTTATGGTGATGCCCTCGCAGAGCATGACGGTCACGTCGGCCAACTCTTGTCAAAACTTGAAGCAACAGGTCTCGATAAGAACACGATTGTGGTCTACGTGACAGACAATGGAGCCTATCAGTACATGTGGCCCGAAGGTGGTACGAGCCCATTCCGAGGCGACAAGGGCACAACATGGGAAGGCGGAGTTCGCGCCCCATGTATGGTCCGTTGGCCTGGTGCTACGGGAGGACGCGTTTCTAGTGAGATTGTCGATATGACTGACTTGCTACCAACATTGGCTTCGGCAGCCGGCGACACCGATAGCGTTGAGAAGCTAAAAAAAGGCGCAGACTATGGCGGCAAGAACTACAAGGTCCACCTTGATGGTTATGACCAGACTGCGTTGTTTAGTGGCAAGAGCGACAAGTCGGCTCGCAAATTTGTCTTTTATTATGACGAAACAGTTCTGACAGCCATTCGTTACGATTCGTTCAAAATCAGCTTCTCGATTAAAGAGGGCGGACATTGGGACGACCCACTGATTGGCCTTGGCCGACCTATGATAACGAATCTACGCATGGACCCCTTCGAGCGTCAGACAGGTGATGTGAATCGTCAGTATGCGGAACATAAAACTTGGGTGCTTACGCCAATCGTTGGGATAGTGGAGAAGCACCTAATGAGCTTTCAAGAGTTCCCTGTCCGTCAGCTTGGATTGAGCGCCCAAATGGGCAAAACCATCGAAGGAATTCAGTCCCAGATTTTGAAAATTAAGACTAGCAATTAGTTTGAAAGCGATACAGAGACTCATCCATGAATATCAATTCGCGATTGGCCATCCTAGGCCTTGTGCTTGTAAACGTGTTTACAACAGCAACGATGGCACAAGAAATTTTGCCATTTCTACCCGCTCCGTCTGGCTCCACGCCCGGGCTAACGATTCAGGATTCCACCTACAAGAAACGCGTTGAGCCAAAGCGTCTTGCAGAAGGTGCACCGAATATTCTCGTCATCCTGATGGATGATGTGGGGCCAGGTACACCCTCAACCTATGGCGGTGAAATTAACACGCCGACGCTTGATCGCGTATCGAAGATGGGAATCTCCTTCAATCGCTTCCACTCCACTGCGATGTGCTCACCCACGCGAGCCGCACTGCTTACCGGCCGCAATCACACGCGAGTCGGTAATGGACAGATCGCTGCGATCGCAAATGATTTTGATGGTTTCAGCGGTACGATTCCAAAGTCGTCTGCAACCGTTGCCGAGGTTCTGAAGAACTACGGATACAATACCGGTGCGTGGGGCAAGTGGCACAACACACCCGAAGAACAAATCACTTCGAAGGGACCGTTTGATTACTGGCCAACGGGGTACGGCTTCGAGTACTTTTACGGCTTCCTCGCGGGTGAAGCCTCGCAATACGAGCCCACTCTGACTCGCAACACGAATGCGGTCACAGACCATCTTCCCAAGGGCTATCACCTTACCGATGACATTGCCTCAGACGCAATCAAGTGGTTGCGTGAGCAAAAAGCTTATGCGCCAGATAAGCCTTTTCTAATGTATTGGGCACCAGGCGCTTCGCATGGTCCGCATCAAGTGATGAAGGAATGGGCCGACAAATACAAGGGCAAGTTCGACGATGGCTGGGATAAGTATCGCGAGCGTGTCTTTACGCGAGCCAAGACTAAGGGTTGGATTCCACAAAACGCACAGCTTACTCCACGGCCGACTTCCATGGCATCGTGGGACTCGATTCCAGATGACGAAAAGCCGTTTCAGCGTCGTTTGATGGAAGTCTTTGCCGGCTTCACGGAACATGCTGACTACAATGCGGGCCGGGTTATTGACGAGATTGAGAAGCAAGGAAAACTCGACAACACTCTAATTTTCTATGTTTGGGGCGATAATGGTTCATCCGCAGAGGGTCTCTATGGGACCATCAGCGAACAGCTCGCTCAGAACGGTATTCCTACGAAGATCTCACAACACTTGAAGGCGTTGGATGAGCTTGGCGGCCTGGATGCTCTCGGTGGCCCGAAGACCGACAACATGTATCATGCTGCTTGGGCCTGGGCAGGAAGCACACCGTACAAATCGACAAAGCTCGTCGGTGCACACTTCGGTGGAACTCGACAGCCGATGGCTATCGCTTGGCCGAAACAAATTAAAGCAGATCCGACAGCAAGGCCCCAGTTTCATCACGTAATCGACATCGTTCCAACCATTTACGAGTTAACAAAGATCACTCCACCCAAAGTTGTGAATGGTTTCGAGCAAGATTCGATTGATGGCGTTAGCATGGCTTATGCCTTTGGCGATGCAAAGGCACCGGGAACTCGCAAGACTCAATTCTTTGACATCATGGCCAGTCGAGGGATTTACCACGACGGTTGGTTCGCCAGCGCTCCAGGCCCGCGCGAACCTTGGGTTGGCGGGCTGCCAAGGGGAATCAAGGAATGGTCGCCGTTAACTGACAAGTGGGAACTCTACAACATTGATGAAGATTGGAGCCAAGCAAACGACCTCGCAGCTAGCAATCCAAAGAAGCTTGAGGAGATGAAGTTGCTTTTCTTGCTCGAATCGACCAAGAACAAAAACTTGCCGATCGGCGGCGGCTTATGGTCCACAGCGATGTTCCATCCTGAGGACGCTCCGGCATCGTCACTTACCGAATGGACTTTCGATAGTCCAATAACGCGTATGCCTGAATCGGCAGCCCCCAAACTTGGTAAGGTTGGTAGCTTGGTCACGATGGAAGTCGATATGCCTTCCAATGGCAATGGAGTCCTCTATGCGCTCGCAGGCTTTTCGGGAGGTGTTACTTGCTTTGTAAAGGATGGCTTCCTTTGTTACGAATTTAACTTGTTCGAGATACAGCGAACCAAGCTCAAGTCCAAAGATAAACTACCGACCGGCAAGTTGAAAATAGAGGTTGAATCGAAATTGGCAGCCAAGATTGGTGGACCGATGGATGTCTCACTCAAGGTGAACGGCAAGGAAGTATCACAAGGTCAAGTTCCAGCCGCAATGTCGCTTCACTTTACCTCTAACGCGACGTTCGACATTGGAACGGATTTAGATTCGCCAGTGTCGCTCGATTACTTTGACCAAGCACCATTTGCCTTTAATGGGACAATCGGTGCAACAAAAATCAAATACCTGAAGAAGTAAACCGGCCACAACCTCTCAAAGAGTCAAACATGAAGATATCAGCAGCACTCATAGCCATTCTTTGCAGTTTCTCCATCGTGCACTTCTCGATCGCACAAGACGACGGCTCGGTACTGCCTTTCCCAATGTCTCCTTCCGCTAGTACGGCCGGTCAAACTTTGCAGCAGTCGGTTCACAAGCGACGCGTCGAGCCAGATCGTTTGGCCAAGGATGCGCCCAATGTCCTCATCGTTCTCATTGATGACGCGGGTTTTGGCGTACCAGATACTTTCGGTGGTTTCGCTCATACTCCGACACTTACACGGCTGAAGAACGAAGGCATTAGTTACAATCGCTTTCACACGACATCGATTTGCTCACCCACACGCGCTTCACTTCTTACTGGCCGCAATCATCAACGAGTTGGTAATGGCACGATTGCAGAACGCGCCGTAGATTGGGATGGATACACGGGGGTTATGCCGAAGACCTCGGCAACGGTTGCTGAAGTTCTGAAGAACTACGGTTACAAGACTTCTGCGTTCGGAAAATGGCATAACACACCTGCGGATCAGACGACTGCTATGGGGCCATTTACCTATTGGCCAACCAGCTACGGATTTGAACATTTTTATGGGTTTTTGGCTGGCGAAACATCGCAGTGGGAGCCCCGGCTGGTCGAGAACACAACAGCGATCGAACCGCCCCATGATGAATCGTACCATTTGACCGAAGATATGGCTGACAAAGGAATCACATGGCTAAAAAAGCATCGAGCATTCGCGCCTGACAAACCGTTCTTCATGTACTGGGCTCCGGGAGGCGTGCATGGTCCCCACCACGTGACTCAAGACTGGGCCGACAAGTACAAGGGTAAGTTTGATCAAGGCTGGGACAAGCTTCGCGAAGAAATCTTTTCTCGACAGAAAAAGCTGGGTTGGATTCCAGCGGATACTGAACTCACAGCGCGGGACAAGACAATGCCTGCTTGGGCTAATATCCCCGAATCAGAGCGTGCTTTTCAAACTCGCTTGATGGAGATCTATGCTGGTTTCGTCGAACACACCGATGCACAAGTCGGGAAGCTGATTGAACATTTAGATCGAACCGGGCAGCGCGACAATACGATCATCTTCTATATTTGGGGCGACAACGGGTCATCGGCCGAAGGGCAAAATGGCTCTATCAGCGAACTGCTTGCACAGAACCAAATTCCGAACACCATTGCTCAGCAGATCAAGGCTCTCGATGAACTCGGTGGTCTCAAAGCTCTCGGTGGTTCATTGACGGATAATATCTATCATGCCGGATGGGCTTGGGCGGGGAGTACACCGTTCAAAGCGACCAAGCTAGTCGCCTCGCATTTTGGCGGCACCCGGAACCCCCTCGTGATTTCATGGCCGAAGAAGATCAAGCCCGACAACACGCCTCGATCGCAGTTCTATCACGTCAACGACATTGCTCCAACCCTTTACGAAGTTCTCGGCATCAAGGCTCCAAAGAGAGTAAATGGTTTCGAGCAAGATCCAATTGATGGCGTAAGCATGTTGCCGTCCTTCAATGATTCCAAAGCGCCGGACAACAAACATGTTCAGTACTTTGACAACAATGGTAGCGACGGTATTTACAAAGACGGCTGGTACGCTTGTACATTCGGTCCGCTAACCCCATGGTTGAATGCGCAAAAAGGGCTCGCAGAGTGGGACTCATCGAAGGACGTCTGGGAGTTGTACGACCTTACTAAGGACTTTTCGCAGAAGAATGACCTTGCTAAAGAGCATCCAGAGAAGCTCCTGGAAATGAAGAAGCTTTTTCTCGAACAAGCGAAAGAGAATAAGGTATTCCCTATTGGAGCTGGCATTTGGCTTCGCCTTCATCCCGAAGATCGAATCAAGTCGCCCTATACTAGTTGGAGCTTCGACGACACCACCAGGCGTATGCCAGAGTTCACGGCACCGGCAGTTGGTAACAGCAACAATACCGTGACGATTGAACTTGAGTGCGGCGAAAACGCCAGCGGGGTCCTGTATGCACTTGGTGGAGCTGGCGGTGGACTCACTTGCTACATGGATAACGGGCATCTCGTTTTTGAATACAACCTGATGATCATCGATCGTTCGATTGCCAAGTCTCAAGAGAAGATCGCAGCTGGCAAGCACACCATCGTTGTGGAGACAAACTTAAAGGTGCCGCGACCGGGCGCGCCTGCAGATATAGTGCTGCGTGTCGATGGAAAAGAGATCGCGAGAACAAGTCCCAAAATGACGGTTCCAGTAGCTTTCACTGCAAGTGAAAGTTTTGATGTGGGTGTTGACCTTGGATCGCCTGTTTCCCGCGACTATTTCGAGCGTAGACCGTTCCAGTTTGACGGCAAAATCTCTAAGGTCGATGTAAAACTAAAAGCTGAGCCGAAGTAAACGATGCTTAGGTTAAGTCAGCCTATTAGAGAGGGTTTGTCGTGGATACTCGTCGAACAGTTCCCGATAGGAAGCGGCAAAGCGCCCCCCATGGTGAAACCCCCAGCGTCCTGCAACATCCTGGATTGAAATAAATGAATTGGCTGTTTGCAATTCTCGTCGAACACGATGCAATCTCGCGTTAATTAACCACCGCTGCGGATTGATCCCGAATACATCCTTGAAGCAGTACTCGAGGGATCGCTCATTAGTTCCGGTTGCGTGGACGAGATCATGGATCGAGACGAAATCGTGCAAATGTTCGCTTAAAAACACTTCGCATCGACGGATCAAACTCAACTTTTGACCGGCGGCATTGATGGTTCGTCGATCGGTTTCCCCTGTCGCGGAGGAAATCGCAAGTACTACCTTTCTCATTAGCTGCTGCTGAATGTATTCGGCATGGACGAGTGGCTGCGACGACGGATTCCTACGTCCTACATTAAACGCAGCGTCGAACGTCGAGTGAAGCTCCGCAAACAAACATGGGTGAATTTGAAGGTTTAGGAACCCGCTTTTCGGAATGCTGATGGTGTGCCCATTAACATCCAATGAGCATCGATCAAGATCTGCAGGGCGGACTTGAAATGCATACCAGGCCGCATTCGGAGCAGATCGATAGTCGACAGATGAACCTTCGGCATAAAGTTGAATATCACTGGTCTTTAAATACACGCCGTTGACCCATGCAGGCTCATCAACTTGAAATGTGAATCCAAAATTGATCCAACCTTGAGGAATGGCACCTCTTCCAAATCCAGATAAAGTGTACGAGCCTCTATCCAGTCGGCTCGCTGGCAAAATCAATCGTTCAAGCTTTGCTCGAAATCTACCACCTCTCAGCAGCTTTTGTTCGAATTCAGCACCCGCGATGATTTCACTGTTACCGGAACAGTCAAAGGAATCAAAAGCGAATGAGTGATAAACCAAAGTCATCCAAGATCACCATGTACCGAAAAGTGACTTACGCCTAATTATTCTCAGTCTAGACGGAGATAAAGAAAATGAACAAACATGGATAGTAATTGTAAGGTCTCAAAGGCGTAAAACGACTACGGCTGGAAAAATTATTTGCCAATCGCACCCTGGCCTTACTCGCACCGGTTTGACGCGCGTTTGACACGCCGGAATGCCTGCTGTTAAGAAAAATACGTCACTGAATCGCGCGAACCGCTCATTTCAACTCGTGTCTTTTGCTCAACCTACGCCGATGTGGCTCGACTGAGAAAGGCACCTGTCTTGTAAACTGGTCCATGCTGGTGCGAATCCAGTCATCGGCTCTGGCAACTGAACTGCCTGTTTGGATTACATCAACCAACAACGAAAGTATTTGAACAAACCAATTCGTTCAGTTGTATTTTTAGACTCGTCGCAACAGGAAACCGTTGCGGCGAGTCTTTTGACTGACTGCCAAGTCGGATTACATGTGTCGTGAGTTCGAATCTCATCAGCGTCTGCAAGGATGCTGTAGCTCAGTAGGTAGAGCAATGTCTAGAACAATCTGATTTTCACTTCGTCGGTCATTTTTGTGAACCTTAAAAGACAATGCGAGTCATTAGTCGCAATCAAACAATCAATGAATGAAAAAGGGGAAGCGGATCAAGCGTAGTGCTTCATTCTGCTTTGCAATTCTCGTTCGACTGCCAGTTGGGACGGAGGGAAGTTTGAAGTGGGAAGTTTGAAGTTTGAAATTCATTCGCGGGACTTCTTGATGATCGTTGTCAATATTGCGATGAGTTCGTTGGCTTCACTAGTGAGTGGATCCAATCGATCTTTTGGAACGACCTCGGAAACTGACAACAGACGAAGCCAGTAATGGGACTCGCGTGCCTCCTTACATGCGATCGCGTACTTGTGGACGAAGTCCTTTCGGCTTTCTGCGGATCCCGCTTCCTCCACGTTGGCTCCTACAGAAGTCCCTGAACGTAGTAACTGCGTTGCCAGGGTAGTTGACACTCGACCGTTCTGTTCCAAGTAAACACAAAGTCGAACAATTCGCTCAGCAAACGCGAACGTTCGTTCAGGTAAATCGCTCTTCAAATCAAACTCCAAAACTTCGAACTTCAAACTTCACAATTCCACCATGGCAAACAAGTCTCTATTCGCTAGCATGCTAGGCCGACTTCCGAAGGCAGACGCGGTCAACGAAGCTGGTGGCCTAGCGTACAAGCTCGAGCCGAAGCACGCCCTGGCTCAAGTGGCCGCGACGGGTACGTTCGGTAACGCGTTCTACAGCACGGCTGAGACACAACTCGACGAATTGCTGAAGTTGATCGACGAAGTCGACGACAACCAGTACTTGGCGAAGCTGGCTCTGTACGCTCGTGAGAAGGCGTTCATGAAGGACATGCCGGCTGCATTGCTGGTCGCGCTGTCTGTTCGTGATACCGAGCTGATGCACCAAGTATTCGATCGGGTGGTCGATAACGGTCGCGTTCTGCGAACTGTGTTCCAGATGATCCGGTCTGGCAGATTTAAAAGCAACACTGCCAAGAACAAGACAGGTAAGGGCCGCGTTGGTTTGTCGAGTTCTGTGCAGCGAGCGTTTCAGCGTTGGTTGAACACGGCTTCGGTCGGAAAGCTACTGAGCGCGTCGATCGGTAACGATCCGAGCTTGCGGGACATCCTACGTATGGCTCGACCGACGCCGAAGGATAACGCTCGCCGAGCGATGTTCGGTTGGTTGACTGATAAGAGTATCGACAAGTGGGCACCGGCAACGGAATCCGACTTGCCGGTCGAAGTTCAGTCGCTGGTCGCGTACCGTAACTCGGAAAGCGAAGAAGCACAAGCATTGATCGCTGGTGGACTCGACAACGTCCGATGGGACTTGTTGTCCGATGCTGCCAAGGGACCAACGGTTTGGGCTGCACTGGCCCGCAAGATGGGTCCGCAGGCACTGCGTATGAACTTGAACACGTTGCTGCGACACGATGTGTTCAATGGTGGCATAGGCATCTTGCCTGTGGCCAGGGACGCATCGAACGAAACACAGGCTGGAAGCCTATGCCACTCGATGGTTGATTACGTTGCTGACCGGATCGCTGATGAGTCGGAAATTCGACGATCGAAGCAGTTCCCGTACCAGTACTTTGCTGCGTACTTGAACGCGGATGACAACGTTCCGCAGAAGATCAAGACTGCACTGCATAAGGCAGCCGAGATCGCCTGTGGAAACGTACCGGAGTTGCCGGGACCGGTTGTTATTGGTTTGGATACGTCTGGATCGATGAGCAGCGCGGTCACGGGTAACCGCGGACGAGGTGCAACTTCGAAGATGCGATGCATCGACGTGGCTGCACTGTTCGCCGCAGCAATCCTGCGACGCAACCCGGACAGCGTTGTGATTCCGTTCGATACTTCGGCATACGATGCCAAGATGGATCCAAACGATTCGATCTTGAGCATTGCCGAGCGATTGGCAAAGTACGGTGGTGGTGGAACAGATTGTTCGCTGCCGTTGGTAGCTGCCAACCAGAAGCATGCGAAGCGCAAGTTCGCCGGCATTGTTCTCGTTAGCGATAACGAGAGCTGGGTCGGAACAGGACGGCACGGTTCAACCGGTGTGATGACGGCTTGGGAAGCCTTCGTTGCCAACCAGCGAAAGCTGGCAGGTAAGGAAGCCAACCCGAAGCTAGTTTGCATCGACCTGCAGCCATACCAGACGGTTCAGGCTTGTGAGCGAGCTGACATTCTCAATATCGGAGGCTTCAGTGACTCCGTGTTCAACGTGATCAGTGCGTTCCTGGCGGACAACAACCATCGATTCATCGCTGAAGTCGAAGCGGTCGAACTGTAAACGCGAGTTGGACTACGGTCAAACTGCTGTATACTTGAAACTTGAGCACCCGCGGGTCGGATTTCCGGCTCGCGGGTGTTTTTCGTTTCCACTTTGGTTAGTTGATAGCGTACCGAAGCGATTAGGATTCAATGTCTTCAGATGTTACCGCATCTTGGCTAGCACGCCTCACGGTCAACACGTGAACTTCAAGCGGTTTGATCGTAAAGACTGCGCGATAGCTTGGACGACTACCAACGCCAAGAGGCATTTCTCGAATTTCAACCTCGACTGAACCATTCTCAGGTGCGAGCGAAAATCGTTCGGGCATCATACGAAGGCTTTCAAGTTGCTCATAAATCGAGTCAAACCATGCAACAGCCTGATCAGGCGAATGATTTTCCGCCCACCATTCTGCGTTGCGGAGAATGTCAGCTCTTGCCCTAGCCGTTAGGACCAAGCCATAATTCATTGAGCAAAACGCTCGACTAGCATAGCTCGGTCAGTCGTTCTCGCCTGACCAATGGGAACGGAACGTCCCGCCTGCATGTCAGCGACTCCTTCTCGAATAGCATCCAAATCGGAGCGGCGTTCCAATTCGGCTAACAAACCACTATCGATCACGTAATAAACGCGACGTGTAGTCGGATCGACAATCTGCATCGGGGCGTTTCCGCCTGCTTGCAGTGCTGACGCTTGATCTGGAGTTAGGTAAGTAATCATGGGCTCTAGTATAAAGCGCCAGGAGATCAGTTGCAAACATCGGCATAATGCTGTAGCTTAACACATCCCCAATTCGCAGGTATTCTCGTTGTGTGGAATAGCATTTGCGTCCAGAACATTCCCGATTGCATTACCAATCGTGTCACGCCATCGTGTCAGAATTGTCAATTGGCGCAAAATGATCTACTGTCTCAAAAACCGCAGGATTTCCCGTATGTTCGCCCGCACTGTCGCCGTAGTTTGCTTGCTTGGATTGATCGCTGTTAGTGACAACTGTCGTGCTCAATCTGATAACGATCGAAGCAAGCAACGATTGCCTAGCAGCTATCTGTACTCGGTGCTCAATGGTCAGAAAGGTGACAAAACGACCTTCCGCGATTCGTCAGGTCGAACTCAAGGCTCGGCAACTCAATCCGGCAGTCGCATCTCAATCCGCGATGGTTCAGGTCGATCTATTGGTTCCGCTGAAACATCAGGAAACAGGACAACATTTCGTGACGCAAGTGGCAGAACGATCCAGACCGCAACCACGAATGGTGAGCGTACGACGTTCCGCTCGTCGAGCGGCAGTAGCTTGGGTACTGCAAGTCAGACTCGCAATAACACTACCTTTCGTGACGCAAGTGGGCGTTCAATTGGATCAGCATCCAGTAGTGGAACTCGGACGACCTTTCGGGACGGCTCAGGGCGTTCGTCGGGATCAGCCAGCAACAACCGACGATGAGGCGAATTGCCCGGTTCCGTTCATTTTTTCCCACTGTTCCCTTTGATTCTTCCAGCTTGGCTCCAATGCGATTGTTTGGAACATACGAAGGCATAACGCATCTCGACCTTGCTCGATTCGGAGAACGTTTAGGAGTTGTTCTTGCAGGTCAGGGGCTAGCAATTTCAGATTCATGATCTGCGTTACTCTCGCTCGCGTGACGTGACCAAGTGTGGCGATCTCGGTAGCGTTCGCACAAGTCATTCACAGACATGCGTTCCAGCGCCGCCACTTCTTTGGCAACATTAAGTGCCATGAGCTCTCCTTTTTGAAAAAGTTCTATCGTTCGTTAACCGGGTGGACCACAGAGAGCACCGGTTTCGAACGAAGCTCAAGGCTCGCTGTTTCCGATTCGACAGATTTTTCTTGAGAAGTACGGTCGCGGGCCAAGCGGGCGCAACCACGTGTAGAACGTGTTTGAATGCAAGTCCGAATGGATCGCTTCGAACAACAGTGCCAGCCGGCACAGCTGCCACACCTTGGTCCTTTAAGAACTGGTGAAGCTGGGACTGTAGTTCAGGACCTACAACTTCCCGAATCGCGCCGTTCACACCTCCGGACAGATTTAGCCAAGGATTTGCTGTGGATATCAGCACGTCTGCAGCCTCTGTTAATACGTTTCCCACGTTGATTGTGATTTGCATAGATCGATTCCATTTAAACGAACGCTGTTCAATCCAGTTCGCTTAGAGCTGCCATCAAGGTCGGAATATCGTTAGGGCGATCTGTGACAGTCTTTCGAAGAGCGAATTTCACCAACGTACGGAGCTTTTCCAGAGCCTCAGTGATTGGCAGGTTGCAAGGTATCGGTTCGTCCTCTTCGGAGATCGTGCTTGAGAGCGACTCCGCAACGTCTGCTTTTGTGTGTGGCGCAATTCCGCTCAAACAAAAATACGCAATCGCACCAATTGCATAAATGTCCGTCCAAGGCCCAATGCTTCCGAATGCCGGCGAGACTTGCTCTGGAGCTGCGTAACCTAGTGTTCCGCCCACTGAGCGTACCGCTGCGTCAACGTCCTGGGATTGTGCGATGGGTTGCAAGTAGGTCGAAAGTCCGAAGTCAGTAATGATTGCCCGTCCATCGGTTGTAATCAAAATATTGTTCGGGGTAAGGTCTCCATGAATGATTCCCGTTGAGTGGGCTACACCAATGGCTTCGCATACTTGTGTCAACACTTGAACCAACTGCATATCACCCATTGGACGACAATGACTTAAGGGTGAACCATTGATGAGATCGCTCAAAATGTAGGGACCGCCGTGTGGGGACTCGCCCCAGCCCAGGTACTTGATGATTCCTGGATGATCGATTCGTGACGCTTGATCAATCTCCTTTAAGAATGAATTCTTCGCTCGAACGTCCGTCCACAGATGTCGATGCATGAATTTGACTGCAACAGAGGTATCTGTAGCTTGCATGCGAGCCTGATACACTTTTCCGAACCCACCGCTGCCAATCATTTTTCCAAGAACGAACTGGCCGTAGCCTAGCGTGCTTTCGATTTGCAATCGGCTCTGGGAAGCGGAACTGGTGTTTCTGAAAAAGCTTCCCATTGCGGACTGCACTACATCTTCAGGGTCAATTGAGCCTCGCTGTCCTCGGCTGAGCCGGCTTGCGACGAGTGCAATCAACCGCAATCGATATCGTTCCATCAATACGGCAGCAGCTTCCTGGGATCCAGTCCGCCATTTTGCGATGAGTTCTTGGCCGGACAGATTGGCAAAAGTTATTTCAGAGTTTTCTGCCACATTGTTGTCCGCTTTGATCGCCAGAATCTCATTTCCACCATGTCCGCGTTCTTTTCATCAATTCTAGACTATGGAGACACAATAATGGCAATGGTGGTTACCCAACCGTGCAAAGGTTGCAAGGACAAGTCATGCTTGGCCGTTTGCCCGTGCGAATGCTTTTATGAGGATTCCGAGATGGTGTATATTCATCCCGACGAGTGCGTCGACTGTGAAGCGTGCATTCCGGAATGTCCTGTCGAGGCGATTTTCCATGAAGACAACGTGCCAGCACAGTGGCATCATTTCATTGAACTCAATGCAAAGAAATCTAAGGAGTGCCCGCCAGCGACTTCTCCCTAAGTAGTCGCGGCAAAACCGATGAAACGCCGAATCGTTTATTTGCTGTTTGCCGTCGTTACGATGCTGGTCGGATTGGCGTCGCGCCGATTCCGACAGCATCTACCAACGTTCATCGGCGAATACAGCGGCGATGTTCTGTGGGCGTTGATGTTGTTTCTAGTAGTGAGTTTTGTACTAGCTGGTCGCCCTCTTTTTCTGAGATGCATCATTTCGCTGATTCTTGCATTCGCGGTCGAGGTCAGCCAGCTTTATCACGCTCTCTGGATCGATGGCATCCGAAGCACGACCTTGGGCGGGCTGGTTTTAGGTTTCGGTTTCCTGTGGAGCGATCTCGTTTGCTACTTGGTTGGCATCGCTGCCGGCATGTTGGCGGATCGATTCTTGTGGCCGCCAGCTGAACGCGAAAATACGAACTAGACATGACTCAGTTTGTATTTGGGTCACCTGTTACGAATCTGGCGGCCGCCTTGAGTGCCGACCGATTTCTCTGCCACGAACTGAGTGATTCTCCGGAATGGCACCGGACGGAGTTAACAGTCGGGAAACCTAAGTAATCGTTGGGGTTCGGAACGCGTTTTCAATAAGCGGAATTCGCTCGCCCGATGAAATGACTGTGTTAACCAAGGGGCTGGAGCCCAAACACCTATCGCAACCGGCTACAACCGTTTTGCAAACGCTGTGTTAATCAAATGGGTTGGCGGAAACGGAGATCTCGAGAGTTCTCAGTCGAGATCGGGGGTGCCGTGGGCTACCGGGACGGTTTCAGAGGTAGGCCGAAAGATCTCTTTCCTAACCGAGAGAATTTCCAAAGTGAGTTGGCGGGGCGGAAACCCTAAGAAACGTTGGGTAGAAACGAAAAACGCCGGGCGTCGATCTCTCGTCGTCCGGCGTTAACTTTTTGGCGTTTCTTCCGTAGAAAAAACTAAGGCTCCCGCGGGTGGGCTCGAAACACCGACACACTGGTTAACACTCCATAGCTGATTCCTTTCAACCAGCCGAGTCTGGCGATTACTGAAACGATTCAAACTGCTAAATCCAGGTCCGACTGAGGTCGACGTTCGTGCCTAAGGACGAACCGTCCTGGGTCAGTTGTGCTGTCCTTTTCTGCTTGCGATCCCATCCACCGCCTGTAGATCTAGAATTTCGAGTTGCAGTCGAGTAGGAATGTTGCTCGCGGCAAGACACGCTCGCACGGTTCCGCAAAGACGCTTTCAAGAGCTTCTTTGCGAGTCGCCCTTTTGTGTAACTGGTTATGGAGTCGCTTCAAACTGAACCCACTGAACATTTTTCGGGTACTTGTCTGGTTCCAAACGTGTTGAATGCAACAGTTGGATTTTCCAGCGGTCTTCCTCTCGGACGATCACTGCACTTTCGAGCCAAAGAGTTCTTTCACCGGTTGAAATGCAGGATGGTCCGCAGCTTCAACAATGCCGCTCAAGAACAAAAACCCACAGAGCCAAATTCGCCCACCCAGATGGCCTTCGGGGCGAAAAGATGAGCTGAGACGTCTCGCCTCATCTTTACCACATTTCGCAGTACGCCAGACTCGAAATCCCAAGGGATTTGCGTGATCCCAGCGCGTTTTCTCCCCCTCACCCCGCTTCGGAGACAGCTGTGAAGCATTTTCGTCAATGAAATGGAACGTTATTTGAATTTAAGCCTTCCGTTCGGGCTTGTCCCGACGGAGGCAACAATTGGTAGCTACGGGCAAAAGCCATCGGCTCGGGCTCTCCACCGAGTTTACTCGGTGGAAGCAACGTTTGGATCCGAAAAACGCTGCTTCCACCGGTATGAAACCGGTGGAGAGCCATGGCCCGTCTCTGCGGCTAGTAGCCACAAATTATCGCCCCACTGGCATAAAGCCAACAATCAAGCGCGGCCGACTTTCAACTGCGGCCAGTGTACAGCGGCGAAATCACGGTGCCGTTGAGCAAATGATGCGGACGAGTGAGCGGGTCCGTGATCGTAGCATCTTGCTTGACACCCAAGGCGTTAAACAGGGTGCTGCATACATCGGCTGGCGTCCATGATCGTGTAATCGGATAAGCGGCTTGGGAATCGGTCTGTCCGATCACTTGCCCCCCCACAACACCTGCCCCCCCGATTAAGCCCGAATAGGTATGAGCCCAATGGTCTCGGCCGGGTATCGTTTGGCCGGGAAGCGTTGATACTTTCGGAGTG
>JAIPFP010000132.1 GCA_021736575.1 Pirellula sp.
CACAGGCTAGCAGCCTGTCCTACGGGTGTATCTCATCCTGCCGCTCGCCATAGAATAAAACAGAGCGGCCAATGGCATTTCGTTCGCTATTAAAGCGTCGAAGCAGTGATGATCGCGCCTGCCGGGTGCGATCACTAATTGGCTTCGCATCGTAGTAAGACGCTCATGCCGAACACTTCCTCGAACAGGTCACCGGATTGCCGCACCGTCAATTGCTCCAAGGAAACGTCTTCGATGCCTTGAGTTGCAATAATGAGCCGGTCGCCGTCCCGACCGCTTCGAATATTGCTGATCCGCTGCGACCTAGATTCGTCCAGCGCAATGGCAAGTCGTAGTATTGCGGCTAGTTTGGCGACGGCAACCCGATCGTTGCGATCCAAGGTTGCGTAACCTTCGTGGTCGGGTTGCGGGGACGAACGTCGATGATAGCGAACCACCAACGCTACCAACAGCAGATCCTTCACCGACAAGCCAAAGAGTTCGCTGTTGCGGATAATGTACATCGCATGCTTGTGATGGCTGCGGGCATTGATGAAGCTACCAATTTCATGAAGCAAAGCGGATAGATACAGAATCAATTCCATTCGCTGATCGAGCTGATGTTCCTCCGCCAAATCCGAAAAGAGTTTCCTGGAAAGCGTCGCGACGTGTCTCGCGTGCGTTTCATCGAACGCCATCTTGCGGCCCAGGTTGATGGCGGATCGGATGATTTGATTTCTAAACTCAGCCGTCCAAGCATCGCGAACGGCTAGATCGCTCAGCAGTCCGTCACGCAAATTCGTATCGGCAATATGGATTTGCTGACATTGAAACTCTCGAGCGAGCAGGACATAACTCATCAAGCCCGGCCAGACTGTTTCCGCATCCGCATAACTCAATCCGTAGCGGGCTACCAACTCTTCCTCCTTGAGCACTCCCACCGATTTGGCAAAGTCGGTCAAACCATCAACCGGAACGGTGCACATCTGCTTTGTGAAATGTGCGCCAGGGACGTTCGCGGCTGCCAAACGAACATCACCTCCGATTGCGACCATTTGAATCTGTCTGTCCGAGTCGACGTGTTCGTATATCTGATGCACAATTCGATGAATTTGCGTTTCAATGATCGCTCGCTGTTTGGCCTGGGAAGTATTTAACCGATCGGCTTGCTCGATCAATCGTAGCGACCCCAACCGATAGGTGTTCGAGAAGAGCACGTTTCCGCCTCGGACAACGAGTACCTCGGTACTGCCACTCCCAACCTCAACCACGATCGTTTTGACAGATGCCAGTGTAGGATTCGACTGCAGAAGCGGCTGGATGCCCATATAAGTGATCCGGTTCACCTCCGCTTCGTCGAGCGATTCCACTTCAAGTCCCGTCGCAATGTACATCCGATCGATAAAGGCTAGTCGATTGCTAGCCTCTCGTACGGCACTGGTGGCCACCACACGTACTTGATCGGGCCTTGAGATGCCGAACTCCTGCATCAATCTTCGATAGCTCTTGAGAACAACGGCACACTCTTCGATGCTCTGCCGTCGGATCCGTTGTGAAGTAAACGTGTCTTTTCCGAGCGACACGGCCTGCGTTACTTCTTCGAGAATTCGGACGGTACCGCGCGCATCGATCTCGGCGATGGCCATCCTCACACTGGTTGCTCCGATGTCTACGACGGCCACCGTTTTGGCGGCCAGGGATGGCGAAACGGACGAAGGGCGATTCAAAGGGCCAGCGGACATTGGGTGCAAACTTGGTAGAGATGCAATCGAGCAAGTGATGGGCTAGCCCACGATGATAGCTTGGTTTTCATGAGGTTTGTAGGCGGGGCGGAACGGCATTTCTGACTTTCGATTTCGATCTTTAATCTTTTTCGAGAATTAGTTAGAGTGTTTCTCATGAGTTGGGAGCACGTGAAAACCTCCCAACAAACCCCTTTCTAGTCAATCGACAGTTACGGAGATGCGAGCATGGACGCAGCGTCAAAAGTCAAATCATTGGTCATCGCGTTGATTTTCGGTTTAGGAATCCCATCCCTTGCTCTGGGTGACGACGGCGAAAACTCAGTTAAAAACTCAGTTAAAAACTCCGTTAAGTGCGACGAAAAATGCTGTCACGATTCTGCGGCCGTTGGTTGCAATTCGTCCGATTGCCAGCCCAGTTCGACTTGCCAGCCCAGTTCGACTTGCCAGCCCGGTTCGACTTGCCAGCCCAGTTCGACCCCATCGGGACTTGCCGAGTGGGTGAGAGTAAGAGATTGGCTGACAATGTCGCCCAAGTTTTCGGTAGGATTTGAATTCCACTTTGGCTCAACCACCGAACAACCAAACAAGCTTGGTGCCAATGCTCCCTCGGTGAACGTAATCGACCTAACCGCCTCCAGCACCGGGAACGGCATTCTGGGACATGATCCGCAAGTTGCGATGCCCATGAAATTCACGCAACATATCCCACGAATGCAACTCGGTGATTTCGTCGGCGAAGTCATCGCTTGTGGCCATCGCATTTGCGCTGGCAACAAGTGCTATGACGTCCAGGATGAGCCTGTTGCTGGCACCCACTGCGACGTATCGGGTGTTCACGCCGTGGTAGATTCCGAAAGTGACGAGGAACCGATTATGGTCGCCCCCGTGGCGCCTCCAGCACCTCCCGGCCTAGATATCGCTTATTCTTACCCTACCCAAGAAAATCAAAGCGGTGAAACCGAAGCTGCCTCGATTTTGCGAAATAGCGGCCTCCAGCACGTCAAAGTATCGCTTCCCGTTACGACGATTGTGGATTTGTTGGTTGCCAAAACGGAACTCAGCACTCGTCTGGAAATGACCGAACATATCATGTCCGAACGCCATTCCGCAAACGAGCAGCTAATGGCGATGGCGGAGCGAAACGCAAGGCTCTCAACGCAGTTGGCAGTCGCCGAAGCACGACAACACGCGTCCGAAGTCATGACCGCTGGTCTAGTGGAAAAGGTAGAGTTAGCCGTGAGATTGGCCGCACTGGAATCCAAGACTGGTCTTGAGACTAAGACTGGCAAGGTTCAGGATTCGTATCTAAGCTCACAAACGATCCAAGAAGACTTATCCAATATTCGCCGCCAAATCGCACTACTTCGCCGATCGCAACCAGTTCCATTCGCGCCAAGCTATGTTGGAGTGACTCAGTCTGTCCCATACGTTCCAACCGCTCAGCTTCCCGGTTATATCCCCTCCGGGGTCGAATCGGCTACCTTACGCAATGAGACCGAATGCGGCGAAGAAAAAGCGGTTAAGTAGTTCGGTCGTTGCACAGAAATCGATGCGGATTAACCCGTTGACTGCACCTCAAGACATCATCGCAGCCAAAATGGCTGACCTTCAATCCAGGCTCAACGTCGTATCGACCGAGTCTGTTTCGATGGGTGAGAGTATCGGTCGCGTACTCGCTGAGCACATTCACGCTTTTCGCGACAGCCCGGCAATCGATGTTTCCGCCATGGATGGTTACGCGATTCGGCTTGACGACCATGATGGCCGGGCGTTTCCCGTTTGCGGAACTTCAACGGCTGGCTCCGCGCAAAACCAGTTGGCTGATCGAAGTGCGGTTCGGGTCTTCACCGGCGGCCCCGTACCGACTCAGGCGCAGTGTGTTGTTCGTCGTGAAGACTGCAACGAATCGGAAACCTACGTTAGCATTTGCGTTTCTAAGGAATCGCTTGTTCCTGGGCAAAATATCCGACGCCGTGGCGAAAACGCTCGCGCAGGTGACCAGGTGATTGCAGCCGGCTCGCTTTTAACACCATGCCGTTTTGCGGGGGCCGTGACCTTTTCCGACCAGTCCTCGTTAACCATTTTTCGAAAAGTGCGAATCGGGATCATCAACACGGGCGATGAATTGATCGAGTTTGGGCAGCCGATCGAACCATGGCAAATTCGAGATTCGAATGGTCCATTCTTGGAATCGATTCTAACTCGCCTTCCTTGGGTGGAAGCCACACGAACCAAAGTCGTTGACGATCAAGATGCCACTAGGCAAGCGATCCGCCATTGCTTGGAGAGTTGCGATGTCTTGCTCCTGACCGGTGGCGTATCCATGGGAGATACCGACTACGTGCCCGAGGCGATCAAGAGCGCTGGGTGTCAAGTCGTGTTTCATCGGATCCCCATTCGTCCAGGCAGACCGATGTTGGGAGCTGTTGGCCCGCGCGGTCAACTGGTTTTGGGACTACCTGGCAATCCGCTCAGTGTTGCCGTTACGTTTCGCCGATTCGGTTGGGAATTGCTGAGAAGCGTGGCAGGACTTACTCAGCCTGAGCATCCGCCTGTCTTACACTTGGACTGCGATGATACCAAAACGCTCGACCTCATTTGGTTTCGTTTGGTCTGTTTAAAGCCCGATGGTCGATTGTCCCTCGTTCCGGGTCAAGGTTCAGGCGACATTGCTTCCCTGATCCAGTCGGATGGCTTTGTAGAAATACCTGTGAATGCACCATCTGCTGGATGTCGGCCGTTTTACGCTTGGTAGGCATCACAACGGGATTGAATACAGCCCAATCCTGAGCTTAATGCGCACAGAAAGTACCTTCCCTGGATCGGCTTTTGCGCGGACCGTTCTTGGAGTTGGAAGCTTCGAAAGACGGTAAAGAAATTCCTAGCGCTTCTTCCTCAATTCTTAACAATAAGCGTTGCTGCTTATGTACAATTCGACGCCGAATTGGTTCCTCAGTGGAGCCCCGATCATCAACTGATAGGCGATTTAAGAATTAAAAATGCACCACAAAGCCATCCCATTTGTTTTAATGTTTTTCGGTTTCTTGTTCGTGGGTTGTGGTGGTGACAACATGCAACAACCAACCTACCCAGCGAGTGGGATGGTTACATTGGATGGACGGCCAGTAAAGGGCGCCACGATCGTTTTCCATGCGATCGACAAAGCAAAATTCAAATGGCAGGAATTGCCGCAAGCGACAAGCGATGAGAACGGCAAGTTTTCGCTTTTCACTTACGCCGCCAACGATGGCGCGCCTGCGGCTGAATATAAGGTTGGGATTGCCATGCTCGGGGCAACCGATGACGAAGGCGGAGACCAAGTCAAGCGAGACAGTAGTGCTCAAAAAATACCAGCCAAATATGCGGATTCAAAGACATCCGGTATCACCGCAACCGTGAATGCGAAGTCAACGGTGATTCCGACTTTCGAGCTTTCTAGCAAATAGTGTTTTTTTCATTTCTTCGTTTTGGGAGAGAACTCCAATGGTTAGACGTCGTGCATTTACCTTAGTTGAATTGTTAGTGGTGATTGCAATTATCGGAATTCTAGTGGGATTGCTGCTGCCCGCCGTTCAAGCGGCACGCGAAGCTGCAAGACGCATGTCATGTCAAAACAATATGAAGCAGATCGGTTTGGCACTGCACAATTTCGAGAGTGCTCGAAGGTTCTTTCCACCCGCCCGAGTCGATGCAACCGCCGGATACCCAGTGGTCGAGTTTGGCGTCCCTGCTCCGGCAACGGGAAACATCCAACATGGACCTGGTACGTTTCTCCTGCCTTACATCGAGCAAGGAAATTTGTACGCACAATATGACCTGACTCAAAATTGGTCGAGCCCAGTGAACGCGGCCGTAATTAAGACTCAGGTTGCCACGTTTATATGCCCATCGGTTCCAAATAGCGCGAGGCTGGATACCGGAAATGCTCCAGGAAGTACGGCTGCCAATAGGTGGTTAGCAGCCGCCTGCGACTATGCTATCGGCAATGGGGTGAACGGAAAGTTAGGCTTGTCGCCATACAATCTCATACCGCCCATTCCGGGCTACAATGCGTCGAACCCAAGTACGGATGCAACTCAGTACATTGGCGCGATTCTGCCAATGAGCACGATCTCCTCCTTTACCACAGGAATGAGTCCACCGTTCTATAACAAGCGATCCAAAAGCACAATTGCTTCCATCACAGATGGCACGTCCAACACAGTCGCATGGGTGGAGGACGGTGGCCGACCGGCTCTCTATCGAGTTCGAGCGGTGATAGCCAACAGCCGTGCAAGTGGCGCAAGTTGGGCCGATCCAGATTTAGAGTTTTGGGTCGACGGATTTACAGCCGACGGTGTGACATTGCTTGGACCATGTGCGATGAACTGCAACAACAACAATGAACTCTATTCGTTTCACACGGGTGGGTCACAAGCTGTCTTTTGCGATGGAAGCGTTCGATTTTTCTCGCAAAGCACCTCGATGCCTGTGTTAGCCGCTATGATCAGTGCAGGTCTAGGTGAAGTGAGTACAATAGACGAATAGGCCCCGCCATTCTTGAAACGAGAGTCAGTCATTCAACTTAGGCAAGCGGCATCATGAGATTCACCCGTAGCACAGGCTGCTAGCCTGTGCTTTTTAGATCGAAGGCCATGGTGTTGTAGGCGGGCTTACGAACCGAAGTGTCTGACTGATCTGACTGAAAAGCTTGGAGATTTAGTATCAGTTTCAACATCGTACTCTTCCAACCGGAGATTCCACAAAACACGGGCAACATCGGACGTACCTGTGTTGCGCTCAACGCCAAGCTTTGGATAGTGCGGCCCACTGGATTTCGGTTGGACGACAAGCAACTGCAGAGAGCTGGCCTTGACTACTGGCAGTATCTCAATTGGGAGGCCGTCGATTCTTGGCCAAAGATGACCGAATTGATGCAATTGGAACGCACCTGGCTTTTTACCAAATTCGGAACCAAGAATTACACCCAAGTCGCTTTTGAAAAAGGGGACTGGCTAGTCTTCGGAAGTGAGTCGAGTGGGCTACCAGACTCCGTCCGCGCTGAGTATGCCGATCGCTGTTTGTCGCTGCCGATGGTGGGGCCTGTGCGGAGCTTGAACTTATCCGTCGCCGTTGGGGTCGGTCTCTTCGAAGCTCACCGGCAAGTGACATCGCCCGTATCTTAAAGGGGAACGAGTTCAAGACGGGATTAGAGCCTGTTTTTGCCAAGAACAGCATTCATGAAAATTCGGCTATTGGCGAACCATTTTTCCGTTGTACCCTCTCTTGGGTAGCCGAGCGAAAAGTTTTCTTTGCCCACCAGCGACCGGCTCACGCTATACTTAAGCAATACTGTAGGGATTTCCACTCCCCCTTTTTACTCCCCATTCCACACCCATTTACTGTTCAAGGAGAATTCAACCTCTTGCAAACACATGATCGATCGGAAAGTTTGGCTAGCGAACGAAGTGTTCTCGCGCGTTTAATATTGCCTAACGACTTTTTGGCCGAAGACCCATTCGATGAGTTGACCGGTTTAGCCACAACCGCCGGAACCACGGTCGTTGCGAGCGTTATTCAGAAACGCGATCATCCAGATCAAACCACTTACTTAGGCAAGGGGAAAGTCTCTGAATTGCGAGGATTGGTCGAACTGCATTCGGCTGACGTCGTTTTGTTTGACAACGATCTCAACCCGGCTCAAACACGCAACTTGGAAAAAGCCCTCAACGTTAAGGTTATCGATCGATCTGAGCTCATCCTCGATATCTTTGCCTCCAACGCACAGACGCATGAGGCAAGACTCTCCGTCGAGTTGGCCCAACTCGAGTACTCCTTGCCGCGACTAAAACGCATGTGGACGCACTTGTCTCGCCAAGGCATGGGTGTTGGAATGCGTGGCCCAGGTGAAAAACAATTGGAAGTTGACCGTCGCCTCGCTGAAAAACGAGTTCACGATCTCAAAGCAGAACTAGAAAAAGTCGAAAAACGCAAAGCTCGCGAAGTTGCTTCGCGGGGCGATACCTTCAGTGTTTCGCTGGCTGGCTATACCAACGCAGGCAAAAGCACGCTGATGAATGTGCTGACCGATGCGGATGTGTTGGCTGTCGATAAGCTCTTTGCAACCCTCGATACACGCACTCGCAAATGGATGTTGCCCGGCTGGGGACCCATCTTGCTCAGCGATACAGTCGGGTTCATTCGCGACCTGCCTCACCGACTCATCGCCAGCTTTCGAGCCACCCTCGAGGAAACGCGGCAGGCGGACCTGCTAATTCATGTTGCCGACGCAAGCAATCCATCCGTCATGAATCAAATTTCGTCCGTCTACAAAGTCCTTCACGAAATCGGTATCGAGGAGAAAGACACGCTTTTGGTCCTGAACAAGGTCGATTGCGAGGGAGCAAGCGAACGCGTTGTGGCACTTCGAGAGCGTTATCCTAACGCAGTTCCCATTTCAGCTCGCAGTGGCATTGGAATCTCGCAGCTTGCCATGGCCGTCAGCGACGCACTGACCAAGAACTTTGTCGAGTTGGAGGTGCGCTTACCCTTGGACGATGGCAAGACAATTGCTTGGCTTGCAAGCGCTGCCGAGATAATGTCCAAACAGTATAACGATGACTTCGCGTTGGTGCATTGCCGAATGCCTAGCAGCGTCGCTGGAAAGCTAGCGGCTCAAGGTGCTGACATTCGCGTGATCAAGGGTAAGATTCCAATTGCGCATGAGAAACAAAGCCCGGATTCCGCCACGTTCTTGCCACCCTTGCCCGTCGAAAAGCCTGCTGGTTCAACCGACCAAGTTACGGTTAACCCTGCGACAGGCGCGATTGGCGAAGTTGCGTAGGTTATGGCTCGACGAGATCTCAAAAATGCACGCATCATCCTGACGGGTGCATCGAGCGGTATCGGACGCGAACTAACGATTCAACTTTGTCGACGCGGAGCGTCCGTTTTGGCAACCGCGCGTCGACTCGAGCGGCTTCAAGAACTGGAACATGTCTGCCATAACTTGCCGGGCAAAATTCATATCTTGGCTGGCGATCTTACTTGCGAGAAACATCGCCAAGCCATCGTAGACGAGACCGCATCCCGCTTTCATGGCTTGGACTGTTTGGTCAACAATGCGGGAGCCGGTGCGATCGGCCGATTCGATGATGCAACCAGCGATCGCTTGCGCAAAGTCATGGAAATTGATTTCTTCGCGCCGGTGGAACTAACGCGACTTTGCTTGCCTCTACTCGAGCGCGGTATTCGTCCGGCCATTCTGAACATCGGTTCGGTGCTCTCGCATCGCGCCGTTCCGAACAAAAGCGAATACTGCGCGGCCAAGTTCGCCATGCGCGGTTGGGCAGAATCATTGCGTGTGGAGTTGGCCCGAAAAAAGATTGAAGTGCTCATGCTCAGCCCTAGCACGACTCGCAGTGAGTTTCTAGAGTCACTGGTTGAAACGAATGCCGATGAAAAGAGTCAATCGCTTGGGAGCATGTCTTCCGAACGCGTGGCTCAACTTGCGATCTCAACGCTGGTTCGATCCAAACGTGAAATGATCATCAGTCTTGGGGGCAAAGCCCTCGTTTGGGCTGGTCGGCTTTTCCCAAGGATCACAGACCGAGTCCTAGGACACTTCGCGTAGGAGCAAGACACTTCTAGGAAGCAAGCGATGGTAACCCGACGCGTAAGCGACGCGTTGACTGCAGGTCCCTCACGCAACGGGTTATGATTGGTAGCTTTCAGTCTGCCGCTCGTCCAACGGCCAACGGTTGGAACAAACGGCTACAGAAAATCTTGAATGTACTGCTCGACGATGGTCTTAAGAGGGGGAGGCATCGGCAATCCTAATTTCTCGGCTCGCCGACTATGGATCGCAGTCGGCCATCCATTGACGATGCCTTGGATGCGTGAATCAAACGCATCGGTGAATTTGCCAATTCTCCTTCCGTGTGATTGGGCAATTTCTCGAAGAACTTGTTCCGCCATGTTGGGTGTGACTTGATGCGCCGGCAAACCAATGCCGCGGTCACGACCTAATTGCTCCTCGGGTATTTCGTGAATGAAAATCAAAGAATCAATCACCGTCTTATATCCCGTCATGGGATGACGTTGCTCACGATGGACTGGCAGCAAACAGTCTTCACCATTCAGCGGCTCACGAAACATGCCACTTGCCCAGCTCGAAGCTGCCGCATTTGGCTTTCCGGGCCGAATGATCACCGTGGGTAATCTAGCCGATCGTCCATCAAAAAACCTCTTGCGCGAGCAATCGTTGATCAACAGCTCACAAATGGCTTTGGTCATACCGTACGTCGTACCAGGTAACAATTTCGAATCATCGGAGAAGTGATCTGGGATCGTATCTCCACCAAAGCAGGCTATGCTGCTGGCAAAGACAACGCGAGGACGGAGGGGCGACGAAGATTTCTTGGCTACCGAGCGGGCCGCTTCGAAAATGTTTAGTCCACCGACAAGATTGATGCGGATGGCATCGTCAAATCGCTCTTCGCACTCGCCGCTGACCATCGAGGCCAAGTGAAAAATGGATACTTCGTTGGAACTCTCGATCGCGTCAAAGACTGCGTCGCGATCGCTGATGTCGCAGGCTTTCTGTGTGACGATTTTCGGTGTGCTTTGCCCCGTGGCAGGTTCGCGAAAGTACCGATCGACCAAGAGTATTCGATCAATCGGCTCAAGCTGTCCGCTGGGGCCAGTCAATGTTCCACGTTGAATCAATGCATTGCATAGAAGCGATCCGAGAAATCCGCCACCACCTGTAATCACAACTCGCATCGTACTTGGTCTCGACGTTTTGGTAGTTCACTAGACGCAACTTTCGCTTGCCACAGCGTTCGAAAAGTATAGCAAGCAGGAAGCAACTCACGGCGGGTGAGGTATACTCGACCTGCATTTTTTTCGACCTGTTGCCAGAGGAATGGACGAATGATGACGAGGGAATCGTTAAATGGACAGCGAATAGGCTTTGTGGGGCTTGGAAACATGGGGGCTCCCATGGCAAGGCATCTGAGCGCTGCGGGTGCCAGCATGTTGGTTTGGAATCGCAGCCCAGGCCCCCGTCGCACTGCGGAATCGCAAGGAATGAAGACTTTTGAGACACTTCCTGAATTGGCAGCGGCTATCGGACCGGGCGTAATTTGCCTTAACTTGACAACTACGGACGTTGTGGAATCCGTCGTATTTGGCAAGTCTGGGCTTTTTGAAAAAATCGACCGCGACGCGATGATTATCGACTTTGGAACGACAAGCGTCCCTTCGACCAAGAACTTCGCCCAGCGAATGACATGGGTCGACGCACCGGTATCCGGAGGCCAAGTCGGTGCCGAGGCTGCAACGCTTTCGATCATGGCAGGTGGCTCGGAGTCCGCTTTTCAGCGGGCCTTACCGATACTTCGTACAGTCGGGAAACGTGTAACTCATCTTGGACCTTCCGGTTCCGGGCAAGTAACCAAACTAGCGAATCAATTGATCGTGGCTCAAACCATCGACGCAGTAGCTCAAGCATTGCGGCTTGCCGAACTCTCGGGAGTTGACCCAGCCGCTGCTCGGCAAGCCATGCTAGGTGGATTTGCTGACAGCCGCATTCTCGATCTCCACGGAGATCGCATGGTGCGCCGAGACTTCGTAGCAGGCGGTCGGGCCGAGTGGCAGTTGAAGGATGTTCGATTGATTGTTGAGCAAGCAGCGGCGGTTGGACTCCGTTCCCCAACGCTCGACAACTCGCTCGATCAGTGGGAAGAACTGGTCGTGACGCGATCCTGCGGCGATCTCGACCACAGCGGCCTATTCACGCTGTATGAGTAAGTCGGTAAACCTTTTGATCCAAGTTCTGAGCAGTTGGCGAGGTCTTTTGGCATTCAACCGAAAAAGGCGTTATGATGGGATGGTGTTCGACTAAGGATAACTTGCCCTGAGTAACTTTGCTGTGGTTCACGCGTGGGCTATGCATTTTCGAGAATCGTCGACTATCCTCTCCATATCGCATTCTCTAGTGGGAAACAGCGAGACAAGAATGTTTGTGTCGCTGTACGGTAATTACATCGTTTTGAGGGATAGATGGAATCGAAAAAACCGCTTGGATTGGCGCTTTGGCTTTCGCTTACTATTTTCGTAAGCGCTTTTTTGTTATTTCAAGTACAGCCGCTGATCAGCAAGTTTATCTTGCCTTGGTTCGGAGGTAGTCCGGCAGTTTGGACAACCGCCATGCTGTTTTTTCAATGCACCCTCTTCTTGGGGTACGTCTATTCCCATCTCTTGGCAAGTCGGCTCAAGCTTTCGGTTCAGGTCAAACTGCATGTGGTATTGCTTGTATTAGCGTCGATCATGGCGATCTTTGTTATTCCGATTAGCTCGTTGAAGCCTGAGGGCAACGAAGATCCGACATTACGAATTTTGATGTTGCTCACCCTCTGTGTCGGTCTCCCCTACTTTGTTTTATCGACCACCGGCCCACTTATTCAAGCATGGTTTAGTCAAGCATATCCCGGACGGTCCCCCTATCGATTGTTTTCGCTGTCCAACCTCGGTTCCTTGCTGGCCCTCGGTTCCTTTCCGGCTCTATTTGAGCCCTTTCTGGAATTGAAGACGATGGGTTACTTTTGGATGGCAGGCTTTTGGTTGTTTGCGATGTTCTGCATGATTTGCGCGTGGAAAATCGGTCGGATCGTCGTAGTGGAAACAGGCGGGTCGATGCACGGGTCCGCTGCGGCTGGAGTTTCCTTGGATTCCTCGGCTCAATCGACCGCCGCCGCACCTAGCTTCTGGCGGCGTGGGGCATGCATCGCTCTTTCAGGTCTATCCTCGTTGATGTTTATCGCAACGACAAACCATGTTTGTCACGACATCGCCACGGTCCCGTTTTTGTGGATTGTTCCACTCGCGCTTTACCTGCTGACGTTTATCATTTGTTTCGACCATCCGCGTTGGTACATTCGCGAGCTCTGGAGCGGACTGTGCGTTTTTGGGATTCTGGGGCTGACGGTCTTGGATCTCGACCTGACATTCATTCCGAATTTGATTTTGCACTTTGGGACCATGTTCACGATTTGTATGGTTTGCCACGGAGAGCTCGTTAGCTTGCGACCCAAGAACAGCAAGTTCATCACCGAATATTACTTGATGATCTCGGCCGGTGGAGCTGTGGGAGGGTTGTTTATCACCTTCGTTGCGACACCGTTCTTTGTTGAATATTACGAGTGGCCGTTCGGCCTATTCATCAGTTTGGCTTTGGCGTTGCATGTTTTGATTTCGACCGCGATGCAAAAGTGGTTATCGATGAAGACAAGCGTGCTTGGCGTCCTGGGTGTCGTCTTGGCTGCGACGTTGCTGGTTGCATGGACGGTCGATCCGTTCGAATGGCGCAGCTCGATCAGTAGCGACGGTATAGTTGACAAGCCAATTTTGAAAGCTCGCAATTTCTACGGTACCGTTCAAGTCGCAGACCGCAGTTACACGCTGGAAATACCAGCCAGCGATAACGACGGAATACCCAGAGGCCCCTCCGACAGTCGACGCAGTTTTTGGAGTGGAAATATTCTTCATGGGCGTCAGTTGACTCAACCCTCGTTAAGAAATGCGCCATTAACCTACTATGATCATGACAGCGGTGTCGGACGGACACTCGACTATTGCTTGAATGGGCCCTTCCGCGATCAGCCGCTTAAATTTGCAGTTGTCGGCTTAGGGGCTGGATCGCTGGCAGCTTACGCTCGCGCTTCGGAAGGCGATCGAGCGGCGGACGAATGTGTTCTCTACGAAATAAACCCGTTGGTTGAACAAATTGCCAGAGAGCATTTTTGGTATCTCCCGGATTACGAGAAGCGATTGGGAAAACCGATCGAAGTTCGCATGGGAGACGCCAGATTGACGATGGAGCGAGAACCTGCGCAAGAATACGACGTGATTGTCCTGGACGCTTTCAGCGGTGATTCAGTACCAGCCCACTTATTGACACGCGAGGCCTTTGACATTTATCGGCGACACCTCAAAAAGAATGCGGACGGTTCGCTTCGTGGATTCGTATGTATTCACATCACCAATAGCTTCCTAAACCTTTACCCAGTTGTTAAGAATGCGGCAAAACAAGTCCTCAAGATGCCTTACACGAGCATCTACCGCGAACAACAACCTCAAAAGCATGCGATGCGAAGCCACTATTTCATTATCACGAACGACGAGCGTTTTCTGGGGGAAACCCCCATGGTTCCCCAGTATCGCGAGAGCACAGATCCGTCGACTGGAGAAAAAATCTCCACGGCCATCGACCGCGACTGGCCGGACATCGCTCTCTGGACGGATCACTACAGCACGATTTTCAACATCCTCTTAAATGATTGAACATCATTCGAGACTTCACTAGAATACTCGCAGATTGCCTCCGAAATTGTGTCATTTTTCCTTTGGAACCTGCTATGTCGTGTCATCGTGCCCTGATCTTTTTCCATGTCGCTTACCTTTGCTTCGCAGCCATTCGCCCAACTAGAGGAGCAGATACGCCCGCGGTCAATGAATCGACTCAAGTCAAGTTGATCATGGTGGGGGACATCATGGTCGCGAAAGACGAAGAAACCGGGATTCAGATCGAGCAAGGAAAAGACCCGTTTCAAGCGTTTGCTGAGATATTCAAAGCGGCAGATGTGTCGATCGGCAATCTCGAATGCGTTATCGCAGAAAAGGGTGTTGCCGAGGAAAAGCCTTATACATTCCTTGCGCACCCTCGCGTAGTTCCATTGTTGAAGCAGCATTTCACGGGGCTTTCGGTCGCGAACAATCACTCGTGCGATTTCGGTAAGCCGGCTTTTGTCGAGCAATGCGAGCGACTTGAGAAAGCCCAGATTCCCTACTTTGGCGGTGGACGCGACCTTGCAGCCGCGCATCGACCGTGGATCATCGAACGCAATGGTTTAAAGATCGCGATGCTCGGCTATTGCGAAGTCTTTATGAAATCATTCCAAGCACAAGACAACGAAGCGGGGGTCGCGTGGAGCGAAAATGACGAGCGGGTGTTGGCAGACATCCAGTCAGCCAAGAAAATAGCCGATGTCGTGATCCCGTATATGCATTGGGGCTGGGAGTCAGAGCCGGCAAACGATCGACAAAAACAATTCGCACGCAAGATGATTGACGCGGGCGCGGACGTCATCGTTGGATCTCACCCGCATGTGACTCAAGAAGTGGAGTACTACCAAGGGCACCTTATTGTTTATAGCCTGGGCAATTTCGTCTTCAATGGTTTCGAAAGCGAAGCGACTCAGACTGGTTGGGCGTTGCAAATGACGTTAGACAAGCAGGGTGTGGTCAAGTGGGATACGTTGGTCGCTCGTCTCGATCCGCAAGGAGCCCCGCATCCCGATCTTCAAGCCAAAAGTCCATGCGGGAAACGCGGCGACACTACGATTCTCATGCAAGACCACATGGTGCAGACTCCATCGTCGATAGAAGCTCGGTAATCCAACGGACGTTTTTGTGAGCAAAGGGTGTCAAGCCCAGAGCAACTCGATAATCAATGCTCTGTGATGGATGGTTCCAGTCGCTTGAACTCGGACGCAATGTCTGTTCCTGCGTAAAAGGAGATGACACCGTTTAGCTGTCGAGTCTCTCCGGGAGGGCAGTCGGGAAACTGTGGGTCCGAGTGCATGCAGGGGCATGGCTGATTGGCCCAGGGACGCACGCAACGCTGCCACGCGGTGATGATCCAACGCGTCTTCGTTCCATCGTGACAAGCAACAAACGGCTTCTCGATCAGCTTATTGTCGTTGGTCAGTTGCTCGAATCCGGCGGCGCGAGCTAACATCACGCAATTTTGCACCACAAGTCCGGTGAGCGGCTCGGATGAGCCGTTTTCAATCCACAATTTCAGCTTCAAGTCACGTTCCTGTGGATAAGCCTCACAACCAAATTCGACTCCATTTGGTAATCGCCGTACAACCCTCCAGCCTGACTCGATACGCTGCCACTCGACCGGGCTCAACGCTTGCCCCGTCCGATCCCAGGTTGTCTTGACGTGAGTATGCGCCAAGTACATCAACTCGCGGCGATCCTGTTGCGCCCACCAAATCGCCTCGGGAACATCGGCAACGACATACGACTGCGGGTCCCACGGTAAGAACACACTGAGCTTGGTGTCTCGCTGAGGACGGATTGCACCGTCACGAAACCCGGTGCGAGGATGACGTCCACCTGGATAGGGCAAGACTCGTAGTTGATCTGCGGGAAGCTGAGTAGGGCTATCGATCTTCAGTCGCTTTGTGGCCGATTTGATCTGCTGGGTGGTCAGCCCCGTGGCCGCTGAGGCTTCTACAAAGGAGTAGTGATGGTCTACCAGCATGTTGCGCAACCAGAACGCGGACTCGTCGTCGTTCTTAGGCTGACGATAGTTCTGATAGTCGATTTGATTCGCGATCGTAGACTTGCGATCTTCGATCACACCCCAGGGATCGTTGGGCTTTACCGTAGCATCAACATACTTTTCCAAATCTCGCAGGGCGATCACTTTGTAACCCTCTGTGGCCAAGTAATGCATGTACTGCTCGAACTTGGCTTTGGGCGTGTTGACCCAACTATGTGCCGTGTCGGGAACTCCGTGGAACTGCAATACGGCAATGCGTCCAAACTTGGCCTGTTGTACCGCCCGCACAAAATCGTCGAGTTCCCAATCCGGTCGCGCGTCGCCCGCGGAGGGAATTAGCAACGGATGATCCAACATCGGTTCGTAAGCAAAGCCGCGTCCTTTCGCATACTCGTACTCAGGTGCACCACCGCGTCTGGCGAAGCGAATACCGGCTGCCGATAACGCTTCAAGTCCCTTAGACGCTAACGCATTGCCGGGCCAAGCAAAACTCACGGGCTTTGGTATTTTGTAAGCGACACATCGTTGATTGATGCCTTCGAGTTGCTCGGTCAACTTGTCTAGATTCTTGTCGCTGATACCCAAATGATCTCGGGTGTGATTGCCGATTTCAAAACCATCTTGATGCAACTGGGAAATCTCTTCCCATGTCATGTAGTCGCGTTTATTATCTTTGAAGTCGAAGCCCTCGGTGATGAAGAAGGTTGCGGAAAATCCGTAGGTTAGCAGCATCGGTCGTACGACAGTGAAGTGCGACTTGGCCGAGTCGTCAAAGGTCAGCACGACCAGTTTCTCAGGAATGGGCTCGCCCGATTGCAGTATCTTTGCCGACCATAACTCCGAAACAACGATGAACGCGAATTGGAATAGCAGCCACGAAGCAATCTGCCAATATTGCCCGCTGAGGTGGTGTTGTTTGCTCATTCGAAAATCCGCTTTGCGAGTTGATAGAATAGTTTGACGGGCGTTCAGGGCGATACCACCATTGGTTCTATTGGTGTGTCCCAATTGGTTCTAATGGATTTATTGGTTTCCGCGAATCAACCGTGAATGGACTCACGCACTCGCGAAACATCCCGCAGCTGCGTTTTGCCCTGGAACAAATTTGCGATTTCGTTGGGAAGCTGACTTTTTGAGGCTCTCCGGCGAGCCTGCTGCGCTTCCACGACCAAAGTATTTTTTGAAATTCCACACCAAGT